>CAKZPK010000025.1 GCA_937139035.1 uncultured Crocinitomix sp.
ATGCATGATGTACAATGGAAAAATTGTTTCAGTTATTGAATTCCAACATGTTAAACCAGGTAAAGGACCTGCTTTTGTTAGAACAAAATTACGCTACATTGAAACGGGAAAAATTATTGACAATACTTTTTCAGCAGGACATAAAATTGATATTGTTCGTATTGAAACAAGAAATTATCAATATCTGTATCCTGAAGGAGAAGGTTTTCACTTTATGAATACCGAAACCTACGAACAAATATACATTAACGGAAGTATGATTGATACACCTCTATTTTTACAAGAAGGTGCTGTTTGTACAATCCAATTCCACGCCGAGGAAGAGTTACCGCTAACTGTAGAACTACCATTTTATATTGACACTGAAGTAACTTATACAGAGCCTGGTGTTAAAGGTGATACAGCTACAAACACTTTAAAGCCTGCAAAAATTGATACTGGTGCTGAAATTAAAGTTCCTCTTTTCATCAATATTGGAGATAAAATCAAAGTAGATACGCGTAAAGGAGAATATTCTGAGCGAATCAAATCATAGATAAAACAAATTTATAGCCCGTCTTAATATTATTAGGACGGGTTTTTTATTGACTAAACTTTGCAATTCTATATGACCTTGAATCATGTTTTTATTGGTGACCCTGCAGCAAAAAAGCTCATTATTTTTTTGCATGAAGGATTAGGATCTATCGCACAATGGAAAGCTTTTCCAGCATTGGTTTGTGAAGTAACAAATAGCTATGGCTTAGTATATGACCGCCGTGGATATGGAAAATCGCATGGATCATTAGTCAATCGATCAATCAATTATTTAGAACAAGGAGCGGAAGAATTAGAAGAGGTTATTGCAACCTTAATCCCTAAAAACTATGATTTGTTTTTATACGGACATTCTGACGGAGGAAGTATTGCACTGATCTATTCCGCCAATCATCCTTCTAAAATAACAGGATTAATTACGGAAGCTGCGCATGTATTTGTTGAGGACATTACAGTGGATGGTGTTCGTGCTGCACTCCCCTATTTCCATCAAGGTAAATTTGATGGATTAAAAAAATATCATGGAGAGCGTTTTCAGGAAGTTTTTTTTGCATGGAATAACATTTGGCTCAACCCAAAATTTCGGAATTGGAATATCACAGAAATTCTGCATAAAATCACCTGTCCCCAATTAATCATTCAAGGAAAAAATGACCAATATGGTTCATTAAAACAAGTGGACACGATTACTAACCAAACTACCGGAAAATCTACGGAATTTATTCCTGAGAAATGTAATCACGCACCACACAAGGAAAATCAAAAAGAAACGTTATTACAAATAACGCAGTTTTTAAAGGACTTTTAATTTAACTGAGGTTAACACAATATGGAAGCAAAAGAAGGACATATTAAATTTGAAAAATCAGGGCGATATTTCACTTATGGAAATCAAGAAACTGCTGAGCATCTTTTAATCGCACTGCATGGATACGGACAATTGGCAGAATTCTTTATTCGCAAATTTCATGTTCTTGATCCTGATAAATATTTTGTAATTTGCCCTGAAGGACTGCACCGTTTTTATAAAGCAGGCACTAGTGGCCGTGTAGGTGCATCTTGGATGACGAAAGAAGATCGTTTAACCGATATCAATGATTATATCTCTTTTCTTGATGCTCTTATGGCGGAGGTTGACTCGCTTCATTCTTTTAAATCTAAAACATTGCTAGGATTTTCGCAAGGCGGCGCTACTGCCTCGCGTTGGATAGGTTATGGCAAACATCAATTTGACGTATTTATGCTGTGGGCTGCTGTTTTTCCTCCGGACATGGACCCTGCAGCAAAACTGAAATTTACCACAGTAAAAAACTACTTTATTATTGGCACGGCTGACGAATATACTTCAATTGAACGGGCGAAAGAATATCATAAAGCACTCAACAACGAACATATCCAATTTGAATTCGTTAAATTTGAAGGAAATCACGCCATAAATTCGGATCTTTTGATAAAACTATTGCAATGAAAACACTTTTTTTAGCACTCGGCTTATTCCTAACATTTGGAGTTTTTGGGCAATATGATATTGATGATATCAAAAATGACACGACTGATACACCTTCAAGAATTAATTGGTTTGAGCAAAAGAAGAAGATTTATGTAGGCGGAGAGGCTAACCTTTCCTTCCGAACAGGATCTAGTTTTATTTACTTATCACCGCAAATAGGATACGACATTACACCGAAATTCTCAGCAGGTCTTAGTACCATGTATCAATTATTGCGCATTCGTTATGTCAATGCAACTTTCAATTACAGCTCATTTGGCGGAGGAGTTTTTGCTCGTTTTCGCCCAATTGAGCAAATAGTAATGCAAACTGAATTCGACTTATACAATACAGTAGATTTCGAAACAGACCCTACAGAAAACAGAGTAAATGTTCCGGCTTTTATGGCTGGTTTAGGTTATGCTAATGGATTAGGCAATAGAGCACATTATCAAATCATGCTGATGTATGATTTCATTGGAAATCCAAATATGCCTTTATCTTTTTTAATCCATCCACAGCTTCATGTAAAAATGGGCTTTTATTGGTACTTGGGCTAAACGTGTAATCCCGTTAGCATACAGCGAATTCCGCCTCCTCCAATTTCTTCGAAAACAGCCACATCAACAACAACAATTTTCGAGTGTTTTTCAATACTTTTTATTTGTGGAATTTCTAAACTATTATAAGCGGATTTACTCATAATCAAACAAGATTCATTTTGCAGGTTCTTAACCTCTAAAACATTTGCAGCAAATGCATTCATTTGCGCATACGAAATTGAAATTATCGTTTTCCCCGCTTTTTCTAAAGCTATTTTACAAAAGCTTTTTTCTAATTGATTTTGAATTGAATCCAGGTTAATAATGCAATAGTTTTCTGCAATTGACAACATTACATTTGTATGATAGATTGGATTACCATTCAAATCTAGGCTTTCGAATGACACCGGTTTGTATCCAATTTCTTTGCAGTAGGATTCGAACAGTTGCATATTTGTACGAATAGATTCGCAAGCAAAAGCTGTTTTTGAAAAATGATCAAATATGATTGAACCTGTCCCTTCAAGAAAAGTTTGCTTCTCTACTTCCTTTGTTAGGTCAATTAATTTAGTGCTTTTAACCTTATTCTGCACCCAATCGACAATGTCCATCCGAACTTCTTTCCTTCTGTTTTCAGTGCACATAGGATAAAGCGTTACGCGGCCAAGAGGATCAGTCGAAATCCAATTATTAGAAAAAACAGCATCAGGTGAAGAATCTTCTTGATCTTCAAAAATATGATATGAAATATTCACCTCATCAAATATTTTTAAAACATCCATAAATGATTTTTCAACCAGCGCATTTAGGTTCTCAACGTCAGGATTATTCTGAAAATGATTAGAAACTGCAGTTTGAGAATTAAAACCAAAGTGTTTTGGTTTTATCAGCATCAGCAAATTCGGTATATTTGATCTTAAATTATTCGTCATTATGCGGTTATTAGCCTTTCTGATTTTGTTTTTTGTACTTTTCTCATGCGGAGGTGAGAAAAATAGTGAAAATAATTCCAACACCACTGTCGTTGACACATTATTAGATTTGGAAATTGACAGTACTTTAATTGATGAACCTGAGATTGAACCAGAACCAGTTTATATAGTAGACACCTTAGAACAAAGCTTAATTGACAGTGGTTTAGTAAACATTCAAGATATCATTCCAGGAATATTAACAGATGTGCGCTATTCTGATACGAACAATTTTATGGCAGCAGATGTTTATGGACACCTCAACCGTATTTATTTGCAACCTTCTGTTGCGGAGGATTTAAAAAAATGCCAGATTAAGTTGAAAGAAATTGATTCAACCCTAACGCTTTTGGTTTATGATGGTGTTCGTCCAAGAAGTGTACAACAATACATGTGGGATATTTTAGACATGCCCATTAATGACAAAGTTAAATTCGTGTCCAACCCAAAAAATGGATCTTTACATAATTATGGCGCCGCGGTTGATTTAACAATTGCAGACACCAATGGCGTTGCTTTGGATATGGGTGCCGGGTATGACGATATCAGAAAAATTGCATACCCACGTCATGAGGCAGCTTACTTAGATTCTGGGCTATTAACGCAACAACATATTGATAACCGTGACTTATTGAGAGATGTAATGCGCTCCGGTGGTTTTTGGGGAATTCAAACTGAATGGTGGCATTTTAACCGTTATAGTCGAGACAAAGCCAAGGGACTATTTAATATTGTGGAATAACCTATTGTTCTCGTTAATACTCAGTAGTTTTAGCAAGACATTTTAGACCCAAACTATCTAAACACCTGATAATTATCATAATTCTTTTGTAACATTTGAGACATAACTTTGATCAATGATTCTGTAATTTTGACACTGTAAATAATAAAAACAGATTCAAATGAAAATAGAACAGATTTATACGGGCTGTTTAGCCCACGCAGCATATTATATTCAAAGTAACGGTGAAGCAGCAATTTTTGATCCACTAAGAGAAGTTCAACCATATATTGATAGAGCAAATGCAGATAATGCAATAATTAAATACGTATTCGAGACGCATTTTCATGCCGATTTTGTAAGCGGTCATTTAGACTTACAAAAGAAAACTGGAGCTGCAATCGTATTTGGGCCAACAGCATCACCAGGTTATGACGCAACTATTGCGGAAGACAATCAAATTTTCTCAATTGGCGATATAAAAATCAAAATTTTACATACACCTGGCCACACAATGGAAAGCACCACTTATATGGTGATTGATGAGGACGGTAATGAACATGGACTAATTACAGGAGATACATTATTTATTGGTGATGTTGGTCGACCAGATTTAGCGCAACATGTTGTTTCTGATCTTACAGAGGAATTATTAGCTGGACACTTATTTGATTCATTACGAAATAAAATAATGCCGTTGAGTGATGACTTGATTGTTTACCCTAATCATGGTGCAGGCTCCGCTTGTGGAAAAAACATGAGTAAAGAAACTACAGATACTTTAGGTAATCAAAAGAAAACAAATTATGCGCTTCGTCCAGACATGACTAAGGATGAATTCATTAAAGAAGTACTTACAGGGTTAACAGCTCCACCGCAATATTTCCCACAAAATGTTTTAATGAACATTAAAGGGTATGATAGCTTGGATGATGTGATGACTCGTGCAAATAAACCGCTAACCCCAGAGGCTTTCGAATTGGTTGCAAATGAAACAAGCGCACTAATCTTAGATACAAGAGATGCATCTGATTTTGCTTCAGGATTCATTCCAAATAGTATTAACATTGGTATTGATGGAAACTTTGCACAATGGGTTGGAGAAATGATTCCAGATGTGAAGCAAGAAATATTATTAATAACTGACATAGGAAACGAAGAAGAGGTTGTTACAAGGTTGTCAAGAGTTGGTTATGACTTTACAATTGGTTATTTAGAAAACGGAATTCAAGCTTGGAAAAACGCAAATAAAGAAGTGGATCAGTTTGAAAGAACCACTGCTGATGATTTTGCAAAGTCTATAAAAGAGAATGAAGACATGCTTGTTTTTGATGTTAGAAAGAAAAGCGAATACGACTCTGAGCATTTAGTTGGAGCTGTAAATGTGCCATTAAATGAAATCAATACAAATTTGGCAAGTTTTCCAAAAGATAAACCATTCACTATTTATTGTGCTGGAGGATACCGTAGTATGATTGCAGCATCAATTCTGAAACAACGCGGATGGGATGATTTTAAAGATGTAATTGGAGGCTTTGAAGTCATAGGAACTTTAGATGTTCCAAAAACGGAATATGTTTGCCCTACAACGCTTTTATAGTAGATAAAATCTAATTCTAAAACGGCTCTCAGTAATTGGGAGTCGTTTTTTTTTGTCTTTTTTTTGAGTTCAGGCAACATTCCAATTCTGGGTGTATATCTATTGATGAATTTAAAAATAATTAAGATGAAAAGATTTATTTTACCCGCGGTTATTGCCGCTTTTAGTTTAACAACTTTAGTTGCCTGTGATGGCGAAGATATTGATCCGTGCGAAGATTGGTGGCTTGACATTGAATTAGATGAAGGTGTAGAACTTATTGATGCAGATGATGATGGAGAACCTGATGGTTTAACTTACACCGAAGACGGCGAAACAATTACTGTTGTATGTGAAGATGGAGATGTTGACGGAGATTGTATTCCTGATTGCTACGAAATGTTTATGGATGGTGATTATGAAGATGACGCCGAAGAAGAAGATGATGATGCGGAAGAGGAAGAAGATGGAGATGATGACGGTGATGACGAAGAAGAAACTCC
Source organism: uncultured Crocinitomix sp. (assembly GCA_937139035.1). GTDB lineage: Bacteria > Bacteroidota > Bacteroidia > Flavobacteriales_D > Crocinitomicaceae > Crocinitomix. The sequence continues at coordinate 6,343 of CAKZPK010000025.1, forward strand.
TTGTGATGACTGGTGGGTTGGATTAGAATGGTTAGACGGTGTTCTTCTTTCTGATTCTGACGGGGACGGAACCCCAGATGTATTGACTTATACAGATGGTGATGATACAATCTCAATTGTATGTTTTGATGACCTAGATGAGGATTGTATTCCAGATTGTTTTGAAGAGTATTTACTCTAATATGTAATAGACATCTAGATAGTAAGGTGGGGAAATCCCACCTTACTTTGTTACCAATTAAACCCCATATAACACTACTTACTGACCATTTTTGCCAATAAACAAACAACATAGAGATTTTATAAAAGGTGACCAGGAGGCATTTAAAGAAGTTTATAAAAATTACAAAGCCTTTGTTTTTGGAATTTCTTTAAGATACACCAGATGTAATGATGACGCCCAGGATGTTTTTCAAGAGACATTTATAAAAGTTTACGAAAAAAGAGAGTCTTTTAATCCTCAATATCCATTCGCACCATGGATTAGACAAATTACGGTGAACTGTGCACTGCTTTACATTCGTAAAAACTACCAGCTCATTCTCACTGATAATGAAGATCGATTAGAAAGTGCTGAAGAAAGTGTTTTTGAGAAAGAAGACATTAGCTTCCTAAAAAAGAAGCTCTTAGTTTTTTTGAATCAATTACCTGAAGGATATAAGGTTGTCTTTAATCTATTTGTAATTGATAATCTAACACATAAAGAAATTGCTGCAGACCTGAGCATTTCTGAATCAACGTCACGATCGCAATTACACAAGGCAAAAAAAATGATTACCAAACTAGTAGAAAACTATAATTATGAATAAGGAGTTGGGAGATATTGAAGAATTATATAGAGATGAATTGGCAGATTTATCTGTCTTACCAGACGACAGTCTAGAGGATGGAGTTATGAACGCCATCAATTTCGATCAACCTTCTTCTAAACCAAATCGAGGCGGGTTCTTACCTTACCTTTTAATCCTACTACTTTTGAGTGCAGGCGGCTGTGTTACCCTTTTGTTATCTGGTCAAGAAAGAATCCAAAAATTATCTGCTATTAAAAACGAAGCTCCTTCTAAAACTAATTTTCATGCACAATCTGCAATAACTGAATTGGGCAATTCAACAGAAGTAAAGAGAACACAGACAGGTTCATCTACTATAAACTCATCTGTAATTGAAGTCTCTAATAATCCTCAAACTTTAGTAACAAATGAAACTAGCACATCCTCTAACTTAGAAAGCAACAACAGTTCAGTTATTAGCTATGTTATTGCAACAAATACTGTTGAAAACACAAGAACTGAAACATCTAAACCGCAATTACGAACAAATAATCCTCATGAAAATAGCTTGCTAACAAATAGCGAGACTACCATGAGTTCTTCAATATTTACAGCAAACACCCATAACAACTTAACGTTCCATTCTAATAACACAGTTAATAAAACGGAGCAACGTATTGCTAATAGCGAAAACGATCCTACAATCACTTTAAAAGAGGCTACAAATGAATTATCTGCTATTGATAATTCCATGGCTTGGGAAATTGATTCCATTTCTCCTTCTACAATAACTCCTCCTAACCTTCCAACATTCAAAAAACACAGAATTTCATTTGGTGGTTATTATTCAATTCCAAAAGACAAACGGTTTGACCTGAGCAATGGCGCTAACAGTTGGATAGGAATAAGAATACCTGCACAGCAGTTTTTTCTAGGTTATAATTATAACCTCACTCGTAGCTTAAGTTTTAAATCAGGTTTTGATTTTGAGCAATCGTCTGAGACATGGAGTAAGACATATGCTTATGAAGGGTTGATAACAAAGGACACTGTTATTGATGGTATGCCCTCAACAATTACTTATATTGGAACAGTAAAAGAAGAATCGAATTACGCATACTCAGCTAAAAGTTTTGGAATTCCTTTTTCAGTAGGTTATTCTTTTAACTTTTTAGGGCATTTAAATATCACTGCAAATTTGGGTGGTTTATTTTCTGGATCAATTATAAAAAGAGAAACCTCTATTCTTGATAATGTTCCTGTTAATTTGAAAGATGCGCAATCAACCTTTGCTTTTTCACCAAAAGTATCTGCTGAATTCAACTATAATTTTTCGAAATTTGGCTTGGGAGTACTTATTAATTACAAAATGACGCGATTAGGTGAAGCTAATTTATTTGAACAGGAAGTTAGTAGAAAAAATATAGGATTAGGCGCTCAATTGTTCTATAGATTCTAACGCATTAAATACATCTTCCCAAATTCTTTGGTAAAATATTGATCTGCTCCGCTTTCACGGTGCTCAACTGTTTCATTGTCTATTTTAACGATTACACGATATAAATAAACACCGTTTGCCAAGGCATCACCGTATTCATCAGTACCATTCCATCTATATTCTGAAATATTGCGCCCAATTCGAATATCACCCAATTCATCTTTGGTTATTTCACGAACTACTTTCCCCGTAACCGTCATTATTTGAATTGTAAACTCATCTGGAATAGTGGCACCGCTCAATGTAAACACAAACTGAGTACTTGTACTAAACGGATTTGGGTAGTTCATTAAATGTGTTATAGATGAATTATGATCAACTTCAAATTCAATATCATACTGAAAATCGCCAGAAACATTTCCTGATTGATCCACCCCTTGCACCAGCAATCGGTACATTCCATTTAATTTAAAATCTCCTGTATAAACAATTTTAAATTTCTTATTACCTGGGTCAGCAGGAATCCATTCCATTTGAGGTTCTCCAACACTGTTTCTAAAATTTAACCGCGTTTGCACTCCATTAGGATCTGTTATGTAAATTCCAAAATTGGCAGTATCATCTTCATCCTCCATAATCAAATATGGGTTTTCGTCTTTTAAAGTTATAAGCACCTCTGATCGAGGATCAATTAAATCACCATTTAAAATATGATAACCGTTAAATGTCACATCCAAAATAGGGTTTTCATTATCGCCCAATACATTAAATGGAATTTGCCCAATATTATTGAAATGATATTGCTCTAATTGATCTGTAAGTCCAGAACCAACATATGGGTTCACCTCAACCCAAAGGCTATTAAATCCTAAATGATTAATGGTTGGAATTGTTAACGTATCCCTAATTGTTTCTCCAATTCTTAATGAATCTTGACGTGGATAGTCAATTGGTATTAGATTATGCTCCGCATCTTCTATCCAATAATTAACTAACAATGAATCCATTGGGACATTACTAATATTCTTAATATCAAATGCTACAGCAATGTCCTGCCCTTCATAAAGTGTGTCATTTGGCAACCAATAAACACCTGCTGTGCCATCTAACGCAGCTTCTGGCGCAGGTTGATAAAGAACATGCCATCTATCAATTTGGGCAGGAGTAAACCCTGTGCTATCCCAGTGTTGAGCATTTAATTGTAAATAAGGATATTCATCTGCATCAATTATTGTAAAAAGGTTCGATATCGAATCATTTGGTGTAAACAAAGTATCAATTAGCAATGTACTAGAACCTGCAGTAGACAAACCTGTAACTTTAAGCCTTGTAGAATCTTCTGTCATAGCTTCCATTGCGTCTTGTTTCCAATACAGGTTTTCCCATTCAGATGAAGGTCCAATGATTGAAGACGTTTCCTCTCCCAAATAATCAAAGCCCCATAATGTGTCTTGAAAATGAATCAACTCATCTAAATATTGTCCATAAACCTCTTGTGTTGAACTAGGATCTCCCTTTTTTCCAAATACAATGAATGGTACCTCTTCCCTACCTGGATAAATACTATCACAACCTAAATCAGCAAAAACATCATAAACATCTGGTGAACCAATATCCCACTCAGAATAGTTGGCATAGCGCGAAGTGTAAATGAGATAATAAAAACTATCTGGAATTTCGTTCATCATTAGGTTTTCAAAAGCATCCACCTGAACAGGGTTATCTTGATAAAACCCAAAATGATCTTCTACTCTATTTCTACAACCTCCATTGTCATTTGCGTTACCAAATCCATGACCTGGATTTTGCATAGGAATTGCTCCGTCATCATCCCAACGGGTACCCCATGATTTTAACGTATAAGGATCTATTACTGCAACTAAAAATTGCGGATTTGTAGAGCAGAAATTATACTCCCCGTATCCAGGATCTAAACTTCCATCAATTCTAAACAAGGTAAATGCAAATTGATACCATCCCGTTGCGTTTCCATAAACATCACAACTAATTGATTTATAAGATGGGCCAAACAATCGTTTACGAATGCTTCGTTCGTAGTCTAAAAACAAATAGTCATTGTCCTTAAACTGAAAAAAGTGATCTTGTCCCCAACCTGATTTTCCATTAATATATTGGAAGGAATGCTCAATCCAATAATAGTCACCAGTATCGACAACAGCAACCCTCCAAAAATAAACGGTGCTATCCTCTAAAATTAATTCTTGATTTATTCCAGAGGTAGCGTTTAGCCATTCATTATAATCAACTTCAACAACCCCACCTAAAGAGCTCACCTCTCGGTATAAATGTTCAGGACTATTAAACAAATCTGTTGTATCAATTTCAAACCTGTAATTAGCCATGCCTGCAAAAGGATTTACAGTAGAACCTTTAATAGAAATTGTATCATCAGGAATTACAGCAAAATTATAAGGCCAAACGGGATAAATACCATCTACATCAAACAATACTTGCTTTGCAAATACATTATTATTCACCTCATCAAATTGTTCAGGAATTAGACTTGGAATGTCAACCGAGGCGGTAAATGTATTAATACCAACACCTATATTATTGTAAAACGGCACAGTAAACACCACCGTATCAATATAATCAATTCCACTAACCAGTTGGGTATAAAGTGAATCTCCTCCACCATTTGGAAAAGAGCGCCTTAGTTCAATTGCAAATGTATCAATAGCAGACTGGCCTAAGTTATACACAACAACGTTCACATCAATTGAATCGACCGTAAGATCAATAACTGATGGACTAAAGAAAATACTTGAATGATTAATTTCTAGTTCTGGTTCAGGATGGCTATTAACTTTAATAGCTGGATCGCCATGCAATGTCATTTGATTACAAACATTTTGCAAACCAAAAGACATCCCTTCATATTGAATCAAATTAATAGTATGCTGTACTTGTTCACCTAAAGTTAATCCATATTGCGTGTCTGCAATATTTAAAAACAAAACCTCAGAAAAACTATTTAATGAATTTGAAAAAGCCTGATTTGAATTGGCCAAAAATGCAATTGCACCTTTATTTTCAATTAAAACATATTGCTCAGACGCACTTACACTTGAGGGTTCAAAAACATTCCCCGTTAAACATGCATTTCCAACCACAACTGGATATTTACCCGTATTATTCCAGTTTTCAGGATCGTCAATGTTTTGATCAAAACCATCAGCTGAGGCATGTCCAAAAAATGTCATTAAAGAAACTCCGTTATCAATTAAATCTGTAACATCTGTTAATATGGCTGGGTCAACAGGGTCTGAAACTGTTTTATAATAAGAACTTATATTCCCTCCAAACTTGGCACTCTCCAAATCGGTTTCATAGCTCTCTAAATAATATTTAAAAATGGTTTGCTCCACTTCATTTGCTCCACCACCAAAATGTAATATTTCCTTTTGCCACAGCTTGTCCTCCACCGAATAAAATGAATTAGGATCTTGCTGTAATTCGTATTCCTGAACCTTGTTTAAATAAGCATATACATCCTCTACTGTGTGAGCTGCTAAGCGCCCCGTAGCGATTAACGGCGTCCACAAATTATCATCTAATTTTGAGGTAATTAAATTGTCACTAGTAGGATAACCAAAGGTTGGTATTAAACAGGCATCATAGGCAAGTGCACCTTGTCGTGTTCCAAATCCAGTTGCAATATTTTCATTTGCCTCTCTAACTCCTTTTCCTAATAAAAATAGAAAGTCAGGTTTTTCAGAGGCTTGTGTGTATGCAAAATGAGCAAACCTTCTTAAACCAATCACGTGTTTTGGTACTCCTCCACCAAATTGATGATAAAGTTCATTTATTTCTGCTAACACTACATTATGTCCTCCACCAGACAAACTTTCACGGTAGGCTTTATAATCCAATGCTCCCGTCCAAAGTTTTTCATGCGAGATTAATAAATAAGCTGACTCAAAATTGGTTGAAGC
>CAKZPK010000026.1 GCA_937139035.1 uncultured Crocinitomix sp.
AAAAACAAAGTTTCTACCTCTTTTCCTTCTGATTGTATGCCCAAGTTCAACAGCAAGCCTTCTGTGTTCACCAAGTCGTTTTTGAAGTCCTCCGACAATTGACTGACCCAGACAATGTGTTGATACGTCTCCCAGTGTTTGCCTACATAGACCTGCGCCAATGTGGTTTTTCCAATTCCTCCCAAGCCATTGACCAACAATACTTGGCGGTGATTGAAGAGGCGTTCTTGAAGGTCTGCCAGTTCTGCTTTTCGTCCCACGATTTTGTCTTGGGTCAATGTGGGGATTTGGGTGGAGAGGGATTTGGGGAGTTGGGTTTGGAGGATGCCCAATTGATAGGGTTCTAATACCTTCAGGAGTTCGGCTTTGAGTTCATTGTTGGCTTTTTCGAGAAAGGCAAGGATTCCTTTTTCATTTTTTATATTCAACTCGATGGTTGAGCCGTGAACATCTTGAATGGTAATGTTGCCATCGCCTGTTACTTCGATTTTATTGGTATTGAAGGTGAGGTTTTTACAACTCAAGTTGGAGAAATTTCAGTATTAGTAAAGAATTTTAAATTATTAAGTAAAGCTCTAAAACCGTTACCATTACCAAAAGTAGATGCTGACGGAAAAGAACACGATGCTTTTGTAGATCCAGAAATGCGTTACAGACAACGTTATGCAGATTTAGTTGTAAATCCGCATGTAAAAGAAGTATTTGTAAAACGTACAAAATTGATGACAGCTATGCGTCAATTTTTTAACGATAGAGATTACTTTGAGGTGGAGACTCCCATTTTACAACCTATTGCAGGTGGAGCAGCTGCACGGCCTTTTATTACACACCACAATGCATTAAACATTCCATTATATTTAAGAATTGCCAACGAATTGTACTTGAAACGACTTATTGTTGGAGGTTTTGACGGTGTGTATGAGTTTTCAAAAAACTTTAGAAATGAAGGGATGGACAGAACTCATAATCCTGAATTTACAGCCATGGAAATTTATGTTTCCTACAAGGATTATAATTGGATGATGGACTTTACAGAGCAATTATTAGAACATTGTGCAATTGCTGTAAATGGAACATCAGACGCAACCTTTGGTGAGCACCAAGTAAGCTTTAAAGCGCCGTATAAAAGAGTTACCATGCGTCAATCCATTATTGATTTTACAGGATTTGACATCAACGGAAAATCAGAAGAAGAGCTAATGGCATGGTGCAAGGCTAATGGCATTGAGGTTGACAATACTATGGGGCGTGGTAAATTAATTGATGAAATTTTTGGAGAGAAGTGTGAAGGAAATTACATTCAACCAACTTTCATTACTGATTACCCGAAAGAAATGTCGCCTTTATGTAAAGAGCACCGCGACGATCCAACCTTAACGGAACGATTCGAATTAATGGTTTGCGGTAAAGAGGTTGCCAATGCTTATTCTGAATTAAACGATCCTATTGACCAACGTGAGCGTTTTGAAGAGCAATTAAAATTAGCTGCCAAAGGAGATGACGAAGCAGGAGAATTTATAGACCAGGACTTTTTACGTGCATTGGAATATGGAATGCCGCCAACATCTGGTTTAGGAATTGGTATTGATAGATTGGTGATGTATTTAACCAATAACCAATCGATTCAGGAAGTACTGTTTTTCCCACAAATGAAACCAGAGGTATTTGGAAGCGAAGCTAAAGGTCCAGAATTGACGGACAACGAGCAAGTCATCTTTGATATTTTAAAGAAAGCCGGTTCAATGGATTTGGGCGAATTGAAGACAGCTGCAGGTTTATCTAACAAACAATGGGACAAAGGAATTAAAGGTTTAGGTAAACACGGGGTTACCAAAGTGACTAAAACGGATGATGCACTAACAGTTGCAATTGTTGAAAGCTAATTAAAGCTTAAAGTTGATTTCGTAAACCACACCATTGTCATTATAAAAATTGAAGCTACCATTAATTTGGTCCGTTAAGCTTTGAATCAATTCAAGGCCCAATGTTTCTACATTTTCTAGGTCAATATCAACAGGGTATTCAGTCCCGTTATCGCTGTATTTAATGTGATAATTGTTTTCTGCGTCAATTGAGGCATGAATTAAACACGCACGCCTTTCACCATCACTAGGTCGGCAATGTTTGAAAAAATTGGAGGCAATTTCGTTAATAATTAAGCCCAGCGGGATTGCTGTTTCAATATCAACCGCAATGTCATCTGCAATATCCAATTCATAAGTAGCAGGATCGCCTTTATAAATGTGCTGAATATGACTGATTAATTCCTTAGAGTACTCTTTCAACAATATTTCAGTAACGCTTGATGTTTCACGAATGCGCTGGTGCACCAGTGACATGGACATAACTCTACTTTGAGTTTCTTTTAGTGCAACCTCTATTTCTTTCTGCCCCAACTTCATTATTTGCAAATTAATGAGGCTAACAATTATTTGCAGGTTGTTTTTTACCCTATGATGCACCTCTTTTAACAGTACCTCTTTTTCTTGCTCAATTATTTCGCTTTGCTCTTTAATCGTTAATGCCTGAATATATGCAACGCGATTATTTCCCTCCGCTACTCTTCCAGCTAAAATGGCAAAAATCAAAGTCATCCAAGCAACAAAGGCATAAAGTAATATTTGCCCGCTTGACAGGTCTGAAAAAATAGTGATATAAATATGATAACCCAAAGTGTACGATAAAGCAGCAATAAATCCTGCCATCCACCGCAAACGAATCATATATGATCCAAAAAATATGATAAAAATAAGCACTGGTAATGTCAAACTCTCTCCACCTGGAAATTGATCGCAAAAATAAATGGCATATAAGCCTCCCCAAGCATTAGAACATGCTCCAATAAAATGATAATAACCTTGAAACCGTTTTTTGTAAGTGCTATATACTATAAACCCGAAAAAAACGCCAATATTAATTAAGGTAAGTGGAGCCAACCAATAAAGTTGATCAGGAATTAAGGAGTAAATCAACCAAATACTACTATACCATGAAAGAATGGAAATAATAATACCATAACGCAAAGGCAGTTTTACACTTTTGTCGTAAGAGTTTCTAAATTCTCTCTCTAAATTTTCATCCTCAAAAGCAAGCGTAAATTTATTTTGAGTTGGGAGTCTTTTTTGTAGTGACATTCTAATAACGCAAGTTAAATAAGTCAGTATCTTTAGCATTGTAAGTTAGTAAAAATAATGCTCTGCACCTATTTAGCAACAAACATCTGATAATCAATACTCATGAAGAAATTTTTTGTTTTTATTCTCATTTTAGCAATCGCCGGAGGCGGAATTTATTTCTATTTAACACAAAACGGTCACAATATGGAGTCTATTATGAATACTCCTGATAAAATTGATTTAAGTGTTAATTGTTCGGCTGTAGAATCTCTCATTTTAACCTCAACTGTGGACGTAACAGTGGAAAACTCTTCAAGCCGAACACACAAGAACGTTACTGTGCATGTTACGGCTTATGATAAAAAAGGAAACATCATTAAGCAAAAGGACAATACATTTACACGCACACTGGGTCCAAATGCTTCATTATCTAAAACCATTACTCTTCCAGCCAAAACAGTTGAATGTGATTGTGTTATTTTAGACTCTGATCCACAGTAAATTTTATCAGAGAGACACCTTTTATTCAGGCGCTATAAGATAAAAAGCCCTTTTGCAATCGCATATTTTACAATGCCAATAGTTGACTTGGCGCCAATTTTCTTTTTTATCTCGTTGCGGTGCCAATCAATCGTTCTATTCGATAAAAAAAGCTGTTGCCCCATTTCCGAGCTCGTCATTTCGTTACAAAGGCCGTTTATTACTTTTAGTTCTGTTCCTGTAAAATCAATTGTTTTTTTCTGCGCATTTTTACTTTGAAAGAGTGAAATAGATCTGAGAATAGACTCCGAATAATAATAACCTTGTTGAACCACCCCTTCAATCGTTTGGATAACCTGATTGGAGTTAAAATGTTTTAAAACAATACCATTAATTCCGGATTCCATATACTTCCATAATAGTTTTGGTTGATCATAAAGTACCATTAATATAATTTTCATATTTGGAAAAATGGACTTTATTTCTTGGATGGATTGAACCTTATTTAAAACTGTGATATGCAAATTAATTAACAAAAGGTCAATCGAATTTAACTTCATTTTACGCATCAACTCTTGCCGATTTCCAGCTTCAAATGTCACTTGATAATTAATCACTTCTTGAATTGATTTTTTTATTGCTCGTAATTCTTTTGTGGTTTCATCTAAGAAACCAATCCGAATTAAATTATTCATAAATAAATGTTTTTAGGTTAACGATTTTAAGTGATTAATACAGCCACTATTTATGGTAACGTTAACTCTTGAAAAAGGGCACAAATTTTTGAGATTTTTTATCAAAAAAAATGTTAAACACGCACTTGTAAAACTACTAGATTTCACTTGTATAAATACGGGAATTTAATTCAACTAAGATTGTAATTAAATTAGTTTAAATGTTGATTTACAAGACACTAACACAACAATGAGTTAACTTTTTAGGTTTTCATCAATACCTTCTAACACAATTTAATTGATCATTTTAACGTAAATTATTTAGTGAAAACAAATATTATTTTTCACAACGTAAATAGATTACGTTCTGCTACATTACTTTAGCTAAACAATAAGAAATTAAGGCCCAAAACAACAGTGTGAAAATAGCGTTCCGGCCGGACTATTTTCTCATCCAACAAATGCCTTTATTAGTTCTTAAAGATACGTATTACTTGCGTTATAATTTAATCATTAACCTATTATAATTTGATAATTATGTCAGAGAAAAAAAAACAAACCTTGTTTCGGTTTAAAACTATGAGAGCACCAGAATTGCTTTCTTCCGAAGCAAAAGAAAATTATTTTATTGAACACCCAGATGGAAATTCAGGTGTGTTTTATGCTGCAGTTGCTGGTATGGGAATTGGCGATACAAAAAAAAGTGTTTTATCAACAACTGCATCATCTTTCACAGGAAAGAAAACCAAAGCAGAAATTTTACAAGTAAATTCAGATTTAGCCACATTTGGTCTATTTTTAATTAAAAACCGAAAAAAATTAACGGTTGCAAGTGTAAATGCCGAAATTTCAGGTTTAACCGCATTATCTTCAGGAAAAGAACTAGACTTATGGGACAGTTTATTCTATCAAACCGTAACACGTGATTCAGGATACGCCAGAGAGACCATTTTACAATTGATCTTAGCGAATTATTTCGTTAACCAATTTTCTGGAATGGCCACTACTGATGAAGCCATGCAAAAATGGGCCGGTTCGCGTATTGTAATGCCAATGGAATTGTTTGAGTTTGAAGATAAATATGGAAATCCAACCACAGATAACGACTTAGCTTCTGGAATTGATGTCCTATCACATTTTGCACAAGCGGCTGAAGCAAAAATCTATGGAGAAATTATTGCAAATGCTGAAAAAGAAGTTGATGCATACAAGACCGATTTTCTAAAGACAAATAACAAAGCAGAAGCGGCTGCAATCGACGCACATATTTCAGGTGTGGATTTGGCATTGGCTGCCGCAAATGAAACGGATTATGTAGATCAGTTTACCAATTATACCTTTAAGAAAATTACAAATTTTACTCCTCCTGTTTACAGTTACACCCGACCTGCAGAAGTTGCAAAGAGTGTTATGGGACAAGTATTTTCTGAAGAGACAGACTATTTCTTATCACAGAATGATCTATACACAACTGATACGTTTGAGGAATTAGCTGGACAACTTGAACAAGCATCCACTGATTATACAAAATCAATTTTTGATCGTACATCTTTTTCAACAGAAAAAATTTCCGTCAATGGAACCTTAGTTTCAAAATGTGGAATTGAACGCCGATTTAATCAGAAATATGCATTTATGATTAAACTGATAAAAAAAGCTGCTAATAAATACGGAGCCATTTTAGTAGTTGATACTGGATCTGATTGTTTAAAATTAGACACCGCTGTCGCCAACTTTAAAACTCCAATTAATGCAGGCTTTACTTCGCGTTTGGGTTCAAGCTCCAAAGGAGTTTTATCCATAGACTTATTACCTGGCCAATCAATTGATTTAACAGGAGAAACAGGAATCGAAGTTTCTGGAGAATTAGTTTTTTCAAACGGAATGCGACTCGATTTTGCCAAAGATTTAGTTGAAATCGGTGGATTCATGTCAGGTGTAATGACCAAAAATTCAAATGACAGCCAAGGTATTCAACTTGACTTGCCTTCAGGTTTTGGAGTAACACGCTTAGGAATTTCAGATTACCGCAAAGTTGAACAAACTTTATGTTGTTATGTTCCAGGTGAAGTAGCTCATATTGAAAATGTAATGGCTCGCGAATATAAAGAGCGTAGCACAAGACGTTTAAGAAGATCTGATGATAAATCTACAGTCGGATCTTCTTCTGAATCTGAAAGCATGACCGACACGTCTACAACAACTCGTTTTGACATGCAAAAGGAAGTTTCTAAGGTTATCTCTGATAGCAAAGATATGGGGCTTTCAGTTGGGTTTAACACCTCTGTTTCTGGGAAAAAAAAGACAGGAATTGGAGAAATTGATTTTAGCGCAGGAGGAGATGTTTCAACAGATTTTGCGACAAGTCATTCATCAGAAGAATCCAATAGCCAGTCAACTTCAATGGCTAAGGATATTACGGAGAAAGCCTCTCAACGTGTTACCAGCAAAGTGAATGAAGAGCGTGTTACACGAATAATCGAAGAGTTTGAAGAAAAAAACCAACACGGTTTTGATAACCGACAAGGAGCAGAACATATTTCAGGAGTATACCGTTGGGTGGATAAAATTTATAAGAATGAAATCTACAATTACGGTAAGCGTCTGCAGTATGAATTCATGATTCCAGAACCAGCAAAATTTCATTTAATTGCAAAAGCAAGTGGAGTGAATTTAGATAATGGTATGCCATTAATCAAGCCGCTAGATCCTCGTAAAGATGATTTTGGTGTGTTAAAACCACTGCGAAATTCAGCACACGTAAAACCTGATAATTATTCCCAATGGGCTTGTGCCTATGGTGCTGTTGTTTCGCCTCCACCGAATAAGTTTTTAACAGTTGGCAAAACACTTTTAAAAGTTGATGATGGTTCGGAATGGCACTTAACGAAAACGATAAAAGACGAGATTTTAATCCCTGAAGGATATGGTATTGAAACCATCCATTACTCCATTGCAGGACATCAAGAAGAAGAATGGTCATATATCAAAGTTTCTGCCGCTGGAGCAACAAAAAAATTATATGAAGACATGACTAGCAATTGGTTACTGTCTCATGTAGATGCCTTTCCAGAGTTCAGACAATACACCAGAAGCATTCCTATTTCAGCACTCTTCAAAGGACATCAGTCCGCAACGGTATCATTCATGGTAAAACTTTCCCGCAAAGCATCAACCATGGCAGAATGGCAACTTAACACATACAATGCTATTTTGAGTGCTTATGAAGATCGTTTACAAGAATATAAAGATCAATTAGCAAGCAGAGATGTTGAATTAGAAGTTCAAATGGGAGATAATCCTGCTTTCCACCGTAAAATTGAAAATACGGTGTTGCGTAAAAATTGTTTGGATTATTTAGCTGGACATCATACTCTTGGTCAACCTTTTACAACAGGAGATGAAATTAAGAACAATCAAGTACGCTTAACCGAGGATATGGACCGTTATTCTGCCATTGTTAAATTCTTTGAACAAGCCTTTGAATGGGATGTAATGGATTATTATTTCTATCCGTTTTATTGGGCAGATAAAGAAAAATGGAGTGAGCTCTACGCCATGGAAAATGACGATCATATTTTCAAAGGGTTTTTACAGGCCGGAATGGCTCGAACGGTTGTTACTGTTCGTCCAGGCTTTGAAGAAGCAGTTATGTTCTTTATGGCAACAGGCTATATCTGGAATGGTGGAGCAGTTCCTGTAATAGGAGATGACTTATACCTTTCTATTGTCAATGAACTACAAGAGCCTGAATACACTATTGAAGAAACATGGGAAACCCGTTTACCATCAACTTTGACAGTAATTCAAGCTAAAACCATTGGGCTAGACGCTGAAGGTTTACCTTGCTATTGTGAGGAAGAAGAACCGTTAGAAAACCTGGAAACTCCAGTTGTAAATCCACTTACTGATTTGGACGTCCATATTGATGGACTGAATCCGCCAGCATAGTGTAATTCTAAACCCACTCGGAGCCTGCAGTTCTTGCATGCTTTGGGTGCGGTTTTTTGTTAAATTTTTAAAATTTAGATTATGGATGATTTAAATTCTCCTTTGGGAGAAACATTCAAGGAAAACTTTGTCAACAGCCCGCTCTATAAGATGAAACAAAGTGTTGTTAAAGCAGGTCCGTTTGGAGAGAAAAGTGAATTACATGAAAACAGATGTGGAGAGTTTGATAGTGAACCGAGGCAAGTTTACACACAATTCCATAAATTAGTTGAAACCCTTTCAAAAGGTATAAATGATTCTAACTTCCTATTTGATAGTGAATCATATATAGGTAAAGTCAATGTTACAAAGGCTAGAAATGATGTTGAAGAGTATGGAAAAACAATAGGAGAACACCCTGCTTTCGAATATGAAACAGTTGACGGTGCAAAGGCTATAGGAACCGTTTTTAGTGTCAAATTAAATTCCAGAAAATGTTATTTAGAACCAAATATCGGTTATAGAATAAAGGTTGACCCATCCTCCAATAGATTAATGTTTGTAGTATTAGTTTATTATGCTGATACAAAAAAATACAGAAGAGAAGCATTAGATACGATTGATGAAAAAGATTTTCGATTGGAAAGCAAGTATGTAGCAGTCCAAATCGAAACGCAAGATGCAAGACTATTCGAAGATATTATTATCCGTTTTAGTGGAAAAAAGAGTATTAAGTCTGCTATCAAGGATAAATTCGACACAGTTTTCCATTCCATTTCTACAGCTTCGGATTATAATTGGTTCTATTCTGTTGCTCCTGAATATGTAATTGATGATATTGGAAAACATCTTCTTTGGGATCATTTAGTAATTATCCTTGATCATGACGCCGAAGGATGGTTTTCATGGTTTAAAGATAGTAGTAATGCAATGTTGAACATTGTAAAGGCCTTTTGCAAAACCGAGCAAGGAATTTATCACCTTT
Organism: uncultured Crocinitomix sp.; assembly: GCA_937139035.1. Lineage (GTDB taxonomy): Bacteria > Bacteroidota > Bacteroidia > Flavobacteriales_D > Crocinitomicaceae > Crocinitomix. Next base: position 9,186 of record CAKZPK010000026.1, read on the forward strand.
ATGATAAGTTCAGTTCAAATGTTGAAAACCCACATGTTTGTTACAAAATATACGAGCACATGTCTGGAACTTCTAATTTCAACGGACAACAAGTTCCAAACAAGACAATTTTTACAGGATTAATGATTTCACTAAGTGAATTAAATCTTAATCGCACCTTACAATTGACATCAAAAGGATCCATAAGTTTTCACGAGAGAAATAAATCACATCTCGTTTTTAAAATGCTAGGCTTAAAGACGGGTTCAAATACAGCTTCGAGCTACACTGTCGATAGTAATATTGCCAGTGATGATTCTAAATATGGATATTTCGATTTGACGCAAAAAGAATTTGAACTAACCTCAACATATAACCCTTTTACCTCAGGGATTTCAACGGAATATGGTAAAACTGAAAGTTTACACCCGCTGGATCTTGTTTTAGTAGATGAATATAACGAGTTTGGTGCGAGGGTGTTAAAAGCTTATCCAGCCATTTATGTAAAAGATACAGCTTTTCATGAGGAATGGGGAAATGTAATGCAAGCGGTTCGAATTGCAGCTGATATTCTTCTTGTTATTGTTCCATTCGGAATCTACTTTAAAGTAATAAAGTCGATTAGTAAAATACTAGCTGCTGTAGCAGTTTTTGATGGTGTAGTAGCAGGTATAGATCTTGTTTTTATTGGGGTAAGACCAATATTAGAGCAATCTAAGGCAGGACGTAATTTTATGAAGCATTGGGATACATTTTATTCTTTCGCTGGAATAACTACTGGTTTATTAACGGCTCCAGCAGCCATTGCCGCTCTGGGAAAATTATCCGTAAGTGGAGGAAAATTATTATGGAAAATTGCTAATACAGTAAAATACTCGGATGAAATTCAAGATGTTGTGATAAAAGCACTTTTTTATTCAATAAGGCGCTCACCAAATTTCCCGCCATCACTTTTTGGTCAAATTAAATTTATAACGGGAACAACTATTTATGCACTTTTTGGCAGAGCTTCTATTAACATCTTAAAACTACAAGAGCATGGAGTAATAGTAGTTGGGTTTAGAAGAGTGATAGATGGAAAGCCGATTGATCTTTATTATTTAATTTATAGGGATGTAATAATTGTTGAAACAAAAACTAGTGCTGAAATAGAAAGAGCAATTGCTCCTTTTTTTGACCATAATGGTCAAATTTTATTAGAAATATTAGAAGGAGTAGCAGATACGAATCAGAAAATTAAAGTAAGAGTTAAAAATATTGAAGACTTAGGGAAAACAGCACCAAATGGCATTCCAATGAAACTTATATTGATTGATAATTTAGGTAATAAAATAGGGCATGTAATTCGTTCACTTACAAAAGGTAAAATTGAGTATAAATTATTTTACATGCGCAAAAAAATTGATTTATATAGTGAGGTGTATTTACTTGATTTTAAACAAGGTTTAAAATTTGAAGTGCCTGTAAAAAAAGGAGAAAATATACTTTATGCAGATTTTGCAATACCCGTGAACATCACTGAAAAATTATCGGGATTGGGAAAGATAATGCTTGATGATGCTAAGGCGTTTTTTACAATAAATCCTAAATTTGGTGATATTGATGGTGTTTTTGGTTTATGGTTGAAAAGTAATCGATTATATAGCAAATATGGAGGACAGTCTGTCAACCTCACACAATTTTGGAATGCAGTAGACAAAGGAATGACATATGAACAGGCCGCATTTCAAACTTTTACAGGCGGTTGGGCAAAAGATAATGAGTTTACAAAACTTGTCTTTAACCCTGATAAGGATATTACAAAAGAAAGTGTGTTATTTAAATTTTTAAAATAAATATTATGATTGGTTTGACTATAAGTAATGACAGTTTTTATGACAAAGACTATTTAGAGACATTTGCAAGGTTGGAATCTTATAAACATTTTGGTTTGGGTAGTGAATCTAGCACCCTCGTTCCATTCTATCAAGAGTTAATAAAGGAGGTTATAGGTAATGATGCAGAAGCAACATTCAAAGACAGGGTTTTATCTAAAACAGAAACAGAACAAATAAAAACTATTTTTGAAAGGGAGATGGATAAATTGATTCTTACCCGCGTGCCAACTAACAAACCTCCTCATAAAAACATAAAATATAAGGGGGTAGTATTTGAATTAGATTTAAGGTTAACTAACCCTATAGATAGGCGTATGAATGATTATTTCACAATATTAGAAATTTCACATGAATGCTTAAAGCAAAACAAGCCTATGTACTTATCCTTTGAGTAGTAAAATTTGATTTCATATTCTTTACCTTATATAATTTAGAGCGTATTCAACGGAAAGAAAATTCCAAGAAGCAGCAGGTTTAATTGTTGAACATCCAAACGACGTAAAATTATGGGAACATATTGTTGACAATTATCCAAAACAATTAGAATGAAAAAAGAAATAGAAGAATTATTATCAGAGATGACCAATAATGGAACAAAACCTAAAGATACAGTCATCTTAAACAACAGTAAAGAAAACATGAATCTCACAGATTTTATAGTTGCAAGAGAAGCGCTTATGACGTGGCAGAAACATGTATCAATTGAAAGAGGTAAGTTTCACCTTCCAGGTTTATTGCCTAATGAAATGTTAATTGAGGCGCAGGATTATGCACGACTCGAACAGCTTTTTAGGTACTCTCCTGAGCTAAACGCACTTTTTAAGCTATATGAAGATAAAGTAACTTTTAACGAATCATTAACAGAAGAGGAGGTTGCTGAGATACGTGTTTATGTGCATAATAATCATTATGTTAAAACGCATATTAGAATGCCAAATCGTGAAAATAGACGGGAAACTGAGTAGATCCTAAGCTGTCACGGAATTGTATTTTGAGCTACAATTCCGTGACAGCGTTTAGTGCATTTCATCTCATTTTTCAAAACCCGTACTCTAAGTAATGAAGAGAAACTTGCAATGAAAAGCCTACGAGATAAACAAACTTCAATTCTTCAAGAAGCTAACAGAAAATTCTAAATTAGAATAAAATATGAAAACAAGTCATTACATATGCGGCGAAAGATTTTCCATGACCTTTCTGGTGATGCTAAAGAAGTTGATAAGCTAGAATTTGATCGTGTCGTACAAGAATTGCGTGATAAGCTAAGAAATTAAAAAAAGATGTACAACAACTATTCGAAAAAGCCGGCTGATATGAAAAGCGAGACGTTTCAAAAGAGTTAAAGAAAATATGGAAAGTGATGCCCCAACCGTAATGGCACTGATTTCATAACAGGGATAGAAAAGGTAGTAATGGAAAATTACACGGACACACTTGAATGGGATTATCTCTATAA
>CAKZPK010000027.1 GCA_937139035.1 uncultured Crocinitomix sp.
ATATTATTCATGTTGATGGTTCTGTAGATCCTATTCGTGATAAAGAAGTTATCGATTTTGAATTACAATTGAAAGATTTAGAAACGGTAGAAAGTAAAATTAAATCGTTGCACCGAACTGCAAAGTCAGGTGATAAAGAAATTGGGCGTCAGTATGATTTCTGTTTAAAATTAAAGGAAGCATTAGAGTCTGGTAAATCTGCTCGTACGGTTGAGATTACGAATGATTCAGAAGAGACTATTACAAAAGACATGCAATTATTGACAATTAAACCTGTCCTGTATTTGTGTAATGTTGATGAAGCTTCAGTTAAGGATGGTAACGCATATGTTGAGAAGGTAAAAGAAATGGTTGCTGATGAAAATGCGGAGGTATTAGTAATTGGAACCAAAATCGAATCTGACATTGCTGAATTTGATACCTATGAAGAACGCGAAATGTTTTTAGATGAATTGGGCTTGGAAGAAGCGGGTGTTAATCGTTTAATTCGTTCAGCATATAAATTGCTAAATCTTCAAACATATTTTACTGCGGGTGTTAAAGAGGTTCGTGCTTGGACAGTTCCAGTTGGTGCCACTGCTCCGCAAGCAGCTGGTGTAATTCATACTGATTTTGAAAAAGGATTTATTCGTGCAGAGGTAATGACTTATGGTGATTTTATTGAACTAAAATCAGAGGCAGCAGTTAAAGAAGCAGGCAAATTAAGAGTAGAAGGAAAAACATATATTGTACAGGATGGTGATATTATGCACTTCCGTTTTAATGTATAATCCTTTCATCCTTAAAAAAGCATAGCTAGTACATTACTTTACTCCTTAGAAATTATTTTAAGGCACTTTTCATTCATTATTTCATAGATTTAAAGTTATGGAAAGAAAGAAGTTACTTTATTGGAGCGTTCAGTTTGCTGGGTGGACGGCCTACTTTTTATTCTCAATTTTACTTTTATTCTCTACAGAGGATTTTATTTCAACAGTAAACCTTTACATCTACGCTGCATTATCTATTTTGGCAGCAATCATGGTTTCGCATGGAATTCGATATGTGATTATTAAACGATCGCTACTGTCAAAGCCCATTAATCAGTTAATTTTGATTACCCTGTTATTAACTATAGTTGCAGGATTTACCTTAGAAACCTTTCAGCATTTTTTCGAAAAAATAATTGAGATAGACTTTTTGGTTGATACGGATCGTAAAGATGAACCATTTCAATTAGGAACCTTTTTATTTGGAGTTTCTCGGTCAATCATATTGTTTTTATTGTGGAGTGGTTTTTATTATGTATTTGCCATTGTTGAAAAATCACGTGCACAAGAAATTTTAAATCTAAAATGGGAAGCATCTAAAAATGAAATTGAGTTGAAAAACTTGCGTGCACAATTAAACCCTCATTTCTTATTTAATTCATTGAATTCTATCCGAGCATTGATAGGGATTAATCCTGATCAAGCAAAAACTTCTGTCACACAATTGTCAATGCTTTTGCGCAGGTCAATAAGTTTAGGGAAACTACGTTTAATTCCGTTAAAAGAAGAACTAGATTTAGTCAAAATATATTTAGATTTAGAACAAGTGCGGTTTGAAGAACGATTACAAACTGATTTTCAAATATCGCAAGATTCCCTTCCTCTTGAAATTCCGCCGTTGATGGTTCAAACTGTAGTTGAAAACGCAATTAAGCACGGAATTTCCAAATCAATTGATGGAGGAGTTATTCGCGTAATTTCAAAGAAAGTAGATGACACTTTAGATATTACAGTAAGTAACTCCGGCGAATTGTCACAAAATAATGATGAAGGAGGAATAGGGATTTCGAATACCAAAAAGCGCCTCGAAATATTGTACGGCAAAGATGCTTGTTTTTCAATCAATCAAATAGGTGATGAGGTCGTTGTTAAAATTAATATCACATATAAATGAGAACTATAATTGTTGATGACGAGCGTTTGGCTCGTGAAGAGTTAAAGTCGTTATTGTCTGGTTATAAAGAACTGGAAATAATTGGCGAATATAAAAATGCAATTGAAGCCAAGGAAGCAATTGAACGTGATGCACCAGACTTGGTGTTTATGGACATTCAAATGCCAGGAGAAAATGGTTTAGACTTATTGAGTGGTATTAAAAATCCTCCGCGGACAGTTTTTGTTACGGCTTATGACGAATATGCCATGCGAGCATTTGAAGTGAATGCATTTGACTATTTGATGAAACCAATAGATTCTGACCGACTAGATGAGGTTTATAATCGCTTAATTGAGGAGAATCAAATACCTAAAAGTGTTGAAAATGCTGCGGTTTTAAAATCAGGTGATCCTGTTTTAATTCGTGATGGAGATAAAGTTTGGTTCATTAAGGTAGATGATATTCGCTATTTCGAATCGGAAGGGAATTATGTAAAAGTGCATTTTGATAAGTTTCGCCCTTTGATATTGAGGTCTTTAAATAGTTTAGAGGAACGTACGGATGACAAATTGTTTTTCCGTGTTAACCGTAAATACATCATCAACCTAAATCATATTGTAAATATTGAAAATTGGTTTAATGGAGGTTTGCAAGTAGAATTATCTTGTGGTACAAAAGTGGAAATTTCACGTAGGCAAACCATAAAATTTAAAGATCAATTTAGTTTATAAGTGGTCGCTTCTTCTTGGTGAGTTTGGATTAATATCAGTATATTTCCCTGTACTTAATTGAAGTATAATGGTCGCAAACAAATCAAGTAAAGCATTAATAGTCGTATTAGCGCTCTTTATAACGTCGTTTTCGCAAGTGGTGTATGGGCAAAAAGGGCTCAAGCCTGATAATAAATACGTTTTTTTTAATAATAATTTTTCATTGGGGTATACATTTGGCCTCAATTCAACTTCGTTTATTGCAGATGAAGGGGAGGATGCACCTGATCAAATACCAGGATTATTACAAGAGTTAGAGTTGAATTATACTTTTATGCTCAAGAAAAACTTTAGTCTTTCAATTAACGGGGGGCTCGGATTTTTTCCTTTTGTATATGGAATTGGTGAAAAGGGAGATCCTGATTCTCCTTATTTTATTGGTTATTTTGATCGTACGCAATACAACGCTTACTTTAGTCTTCAGCCAACAATTAAGTACAATTATTGGTTTAAAAGGATGTGGCATTTGTCTGGAGGTATAGGCTTTGGTGTTAGAACGTTTAGTAATGACATTTTTCATTCTTCAGGACAGTTTGGCAATAACTGGTGGGGCTTCAATTGTAATTATGGAAGTCAACCTAATTATTATAGCCAAGTAGAAATAGGAATTGATCGGTTATTGAAGAATCAAGATTTGATTGGATTATCACTAGGGTATAACTATAGCTTTAATCAGGTTTTTACTGGAGAGTATGAATACAATGTAAGTTCTATTAAATCTGAAGGAAATATGGTGAATGAAGGGCATTTTCCAAGTCTGGCATTGAGCTATACTTTCACCCGCGCAAGAAAAATGGCGTATATTGAAGAAACATTTAAAGAAGAAAATAATTCGTTTAAAGAGGCCAAAAGAAAGTATAAGCGAGAACGAAGGTATGTTGATGCTAAAAGTATTTTTATTGGTATTGCTGGTGGCGGAACTTATTTATGGAACAAAGCGGGTCAAGATAATATAATACAATCTAGTTATCATTTAGGAGGGAAAATTTCATTTACATTTGAAATAGGAATGGAACCCAATCGGTTTTTTGAGGCCAATTTATCTCGTGGCGGCTATACAGCTGGTTTCAAAGTTGCATCTCCATTTAATATTAGTTCTTCATTCAGTTATCTTGAGGTTTATGAACTAAGCGCGGGATACGGTATTCGATTAGCAAACAAAAACAATTTTAGTTTTGTTGACCTTTCTGGAGGGGTCGTTTTAGGAGGACATTCTTTTAAGAACGAATATCTAGATTATTCTAATGAAATGGGAGATAATATCTACGATCAAAGTGGTACAACGTTAGAGCTAAGCTCATTTGATGAAGTAAAGAGTAGTTTTTTTCCATTGCTTTATGGAAAAATGTCGAGAAGTTTTAGAATAACTAATTTCTTGTATTTTTCTACTTCGGCTCAATATAATGTTGGATTTTATCCTATCGCAACAAAATCATTATCATATGCTGTTTTGCCAGATGGCATTTCAAATGATGATGTTTTGGTAAAATTAAACGGAACTGGATTACACTTTCAATTTGGTTTAAAATATAAGTTTGTTCCAAAATCCAAATAAGACTTTCTTTTACTTCTTATTGAATGGGTAATACTATTTTACTTGTTGCAAAAATCTTATGCATTGCTACAGCAAAGTCTTTTTCTTCAGCATTATAAATATCCTCAACATAATTCTGAGGATTTAAATCGAAGATAGGGAACATAGAGCTTTGAATTTGGATCATGACTTTATGCCCTTTCTTAAATGTGTGAAATACGTCTAATAAAGGCACCTCAACAGTTGTTTTGCTATTGGCGGCAAAAGGTTCGCCTTGCTCAAACCCGTTGCGGTAACGCCCTCTAATATACCCCGCCCGAACTAAACGTTGATAGCCATTCATTTTAACATTTGCTTTGTCAGTTTCTTCTGGCGCTCTGTCCATTGGGTAAACGTCAATTACTTTTACATAAAGGTCTGCTGCAGTGTGATCCGTTGCAAAATCAAGCAAAGCTTTAATTTCTCCCAAAACAGTAATGTCATCCGTTAAAGCAGTTGTTTCAAACGTTAAAACATCTGGTCGTTTTTCGGTGTAGCGTTGGTCGGCGGTAAAGTAAGGTTTTGGAGCCATATTATACCAGTCATCTCCCTCAAGCCCCGGAACTGGATGAAACGGATCGGAAATATAAGTTTGATAATCATTTTCTCTACTCACCTCAGGATACGCAGTATTCATTTGATTATCATATAGGAAGAAATTCATTTCTTTTCCTGTACTATCAGGATATTCATCAAAATAAGCCCATTCATTTTTTCCTGTATCAAATAACTTTACGCGGAAATCTGGTTCCTCACCAATTCCTTTCAAGTGTTTTTCAAAGTATGGAAATTCTACATTCTCCATAAAATCCTTAGAGAGGTTATAACCGTAAAATACATTACCTAAATAATAACTACTATCTCCACGCGTAGGATGACCGTGAGACCATGGCCCCATAACAAATTGTGCATTAGAATTAGGGCTGTTTTCTTCAATATGTTTGAAAGAGTTTAGAATACCATAAAGGTTTTGCTCATCATTCCATCCTCCTAAAACCATTACTTGGCACTCAATGTCATTATAGTATTGCTCCCAATCGCGTAATTTACGGTATTCATCATAATTAGCGTGTGCACGAATGTTTTGCCAGAAAAAATCAGAAGAATCTAATACGTCCCAATAATCATTAAGTGTCAAACGATCCAAGAAAAAATCGTAATAATCAGGATAGATATCTAAACTATCAATTATCCCGTATGCAGAATCATCCTTTTTATACCAAGCTGTGTCAGTTGGTCCAGGGCGTGGCGTTCCAAAGGCGTGAATTACAGGTAAATAATTTAAAGCGAACAAACCATAACGATTAAAGTCTTCGAAATAAAAATTAGTAACTGGTGCGCTTGCAATTACTGCTTTAATTGCTGGGTGGTTTGAGCGGGCTCCAACTAAGGTTGTCCATCCAGGATACGAAGTACCATAAAGACCTGCATTTCCATTGTAATTTTTAAGATTTTCGCCAAGCCATTCAAACGTATCCCAAGTATCCGTTAACTCATCTGTTGCCGAAGAGTCAAATAGGGAGTAGGGCGGTTTGGTATTTTCATATTCTCCTTCACTCATCCATCTTCCGCGTACGTCTTGCTTTATGAAAATATATCCTGAA
>CAKZPK010000028.1 GCA_937139035.1 uncultured Crocinitomix sp.
AAACAACATCATCAATCTCCTCACGCGTTCTACCTTCTATCATGAGTCTAGCTATATCCGTATTGGGGTACTTTCTATTTTTGAACAGGAAAATTTTCCCTTTTTTCTGATGTTCTGGAGTGTCATAGCTTCGTGACATCAAGGTTGGAAAATCATATTCCTGAAAATATCCATTAGGATTTGACTCAGCATAACCATTTATTTCTAACAAAGAGTGAGAAACCACATACCTTCCGACTAAATCAGTATCGTTTCCAATTCCGTTTTTCCAGAATTCATTTTTGGATGAACTCAGCAGTTTTGGAACGTTATACGCCCCCGAAGCAAGTACAATCGTATCACCATAAACGGTATACTTTTTTCCTGTTGTGTTTTCAGAATAAGTTACCGATTCAGCTTCAGATTTTGACCTCATATTAACTTGATGAACTGGCGCATTGATTCTGATTTCAAGGTTTTTAAATCTTGAATCATTTTTCAAATCATCCAAAACGTATTGGGCATTGAATCGCCCACCAATTGGGCAGTATTTGCAAGTTCCTGTAGTCATACATTTCCTGTAGCGTGCTATTGGCATTTTACCCGATTTAACCTTTACTGTTGGTCCTTTAATATCACCTTCCTGGTATTCAACATCCATCTTCTCCCATGATTCTAGCATCATTCCATCAGGCGCAGTCCAGTCAAACGGTGGAACGGGATATTCGGGCGCTCCTTCAATCCAACCCTCTGTATGATCGCCACAAACGGACAAAAACTGTTCTCCCTTTTCGTAATAACTTTCCAAGTCTTTATAGGAAATAGGCCAATCGGCTCCTTCACCGGTTCTCGTATATAATTCAAAATCTTCAGGCTTGAAGCGTAAACTCCAACCTCCCCAATGCATAGTCGATCCTCCATAGGCTTTTACACGAACACCTTCTGTCAAAAAATCGGTATTCCCTGTAGTTCCAGACTCCCATTTTTGGTCATAAGTAAACGTATAAGGACGTTCACCGCGTGTAATATAATCCCACCAAAATCGACGATCTTTTGCAACTACCTCAGGGCCAGCCTCTAATATTAGAATAGCAGTATCATGATTATGCTCTAATATGCCTTTGGTAACTGCTGCTGCTGCTACCCCTGCGCCGTCAATTACGTAGTCATATTTATCTTTCATTTGGACTTTTTTCTAGGGTTTAGAATTCGGGTCATACTCGCGGACTTTAGAAGATTCACTATATCTCGATCCACCTACGAATCCTGAATAATTCTTTCCTCGTTGCCCACCATTTTTGGCTCCCCAACTTTTAAAGGCTCCACCAACCATTTGCATTCGAATAAACTCGTTGACTACATAAACCTTGCAATGAGCTAATCGAGTAACAGGTGGCGCAGAAGGGTCTATATTGGATTCGAAGAATAATTTATGAAACGCCTCCTCTTTCCATTTTTTTCTAATAATGATATCTCCCGGTTTTATTTCCTCTTCTTCAATTCTATACTGGCGTCCTTCTATTTTCTTATATATGATTTCCTCTACCTGTTTATATGTTTGGTACAATTCCTCCATAACGTAAATTGCATTTACATATTCTCCCGTATAATTTGGTGCATTTTCGGTTTTTGCCTTTATCATTTCAAACCAAGAACTTCTTTGGTTATTAGAGTCGTAAACTGTGTTATTCCAAGTATAGCCAATGGCTTGAAAAATCTCCCATAAGGCTTCTTTATTTTGATGCGTCAGTTGCTGTCCTTCTGCAAAAATTAATCCTGCACTCAACTTAGTTTTTGAAATGGAATCTTTCGATAATTCTATCAATCCAAGTTCTTTTTTCATTTGTTTTGGGTTTAAGGCTAATGGGTATAATTAAAATTAGCAGTTTCTAATTCAACCTTCTGTTCTATTAGAACAACGAATTAACAAACTTTCTTTTAAAATAAAAACCGTATAAATACCTGTTTTCAAAGCAAAATAGCGCGAAAAGTATCAGAAACAAAAGAATTCTGCCCAAATAGCCGATTATCCTGCCAAACACGAGAGAATCATACCCAATCTACAAAACATTTCTTCTATTAGATCATATTCTTTATGTAGAAGAAGAGTGGGGTTTATATTATGATAGACTAAACCTAACAACTACTCAATTTACTTGCACTAGGAATCTTAACACCTTTATTTAATTTAAAACAGTCTTGATTAGTGCGATTATTACAACGATTACATAAAGGTACGACCTTCAGACTGTTTGTTGAAGTACCGCTGCAATTAAATACGTGCGCACCTACATCAACAGAATTAGTGCAACCTGATTTGGAGCATATAGCAGGTCGTTTTTCTTTTGTAGCTTTTTCCCAGTGAACCAAATAGCTACTGCAACCACAAGCAGGTGGAAAAATTGCTTTTCTTTTAGAGTTTTTAACTTGTTTTGACATAGATTTGAATTGTTTAAAAAAATAATTTGAGAATAGTTACGACATTAGATAATTGATCAATATGATTTTGGGTCTGATTCAAGAATTAAATTAAAATAACTTTCAAAATATTCCAGATCAGTTGCTAATGTTTGTTTATCAATCAACTTGAATTGTCTATAACATTGATCATGTTTACCCCGATTGCATTTTTTTAAAAGTAAATTACTTCCACAATAACACTGATCTTTTATTTTCAATTTTCCCTTATTTAGCCGATCATTAATTAACCTGCATATTGCAAAATTGTTGTTCGTACCTAGAATATCTTGATAACCTTCAATCACCCCCATGAAATTATGGGAATATTCGTCTGCAAAATATTCCTTATTGATTTCATAGTAAGAGTTGTTTTGAAAGTATGGAATTATCAGCATTTCGATTACCTTTTTGAGACTATTAACCTTGGTTTTTAATAGAATTTGACCTTTAGCTCTAGTAGTTATGCAACAAGAGCCTGTATCAGAATAAATATGTCTGTCTGTTTTATTAGGTATTCTGCCTTCCGTCTCATAAACTGTTGGAATATGAGACGGGTAGCTGTCCAATACTATTTTAACTTCATAACTATCGTGCTTATCAATTAATAGATCTCCAATTAAAGCGTTCTCAGCTTTTTCATAAATCAGCTGAGTGTAAGTGGCTAACACATCATTTATTTCATTATTAATTTCCATAAGGTTTTGGGGGGATAATAGCACTTCCAAGTGATTTTTTTAATGAGTTACTTTTTCCTGAGTCGGTTTTATCCTCCCCTTTTGGAAATCGTGTTCCAAACTGATTGTTAATTAAGATTTCTGAGGCAGTTTTGAAATTAGATTCATCCTTAGCTCTGTCTAGATCATTATTCAAACTGTTTAACGTTGTAAGAAAGCCGTTTTTCCTTGTTTCCGAGTAATCAGCAAATGTGTCTTGGTTTTTCGGAGTAGTTGGTAGTAAACATTTAAAGCCCTTATCTCTATTCAACTCCTTATTTATTTTCTTTATCGTTTCTATAAAAGATTTATCGTCATTATCATCACTTTTATAGTTATTTACTGCGAGGATGGTTAATTCAAAACCGCTTGGGAGTTTCAAGTTTGTGTTTTTATTTTCACGAAAATTTTTCCATGCCTTTAAATAGCGAACAATTCTCTCTATTTGAGGGTTCTTTTTTTTGTTAAACCATTCGTAGAATTCTTTCGGGTCACTTACAGTCCAACTTTTAGAGCGGTGTGCTAGCTCAATTGTACCGTCTTTCTTATAATAAATGGGTAGGTCAATATGGTGTCCATCAGCAAAAATTACTCTAACGCAAGTTGTTTTGCGTTTTGAAGGCACTCCAGTATGATTATCAACCGATTCGAAAACCCAATCATGCCAAGTATCAATTGCTCTCTTGTTATCTTCTCCCTTAACTTCTATAAAATAAACTCCGTCATCTAAATCATACTTATACTGTTTTGTACCGTCATCATTTTCAGTTGAAATTGGATTGATACAAGTATTCATTTCAATTGAACCTTGACTTGTGAATTTTGGTTGAATTTCTTTTGGTTTATTTTCTTCAAACCATTTTCTAATTTTTTTACGAAGCTCTTTTCTACTTGTTTTTAAACTATCTTTTTTCTTAGTTGATAGCTTAATTTCTTTATTGAATTTAATATACTCTTTGTGTAATACTGCCATTTTTAGTTGTTTTAAAATTTATTGATTATTTATCCAGAAATATGTTTTGTAATATATTCGGAGAAAAGTTGGTACTTATTTTATATTATGGCTGGGAGTGCCTGCCTCATAACCTCCATCATTGCATCAGAATTTTTTGTCCGCAATCCATCAATTAAATTTTTAAGATTTAACTGATTACCATTTGGTCCGAATGAACGCACTTTGTTATTATAGAAAAATGCAATCCCCGCTTGATCGAACTGAAAACCACTCAGTTGATAAGAAATTTTATTTTGATACAAAGTGATGGGTAGCTTTAAATCAATATGTGGCTTATTTGATAAGATGACAATAACATCTTCTAGTGACGTACACTTCGCATGTCGGATTCGAGCCAATTGAAAATACCATATTAGATATCGATTAACCCTTCTCGTTTGCATACGGGCAATTGTGCCTTCTCCATCAAATGCTTGCAGTGTTTTGATAATTATTTCGATACGTTTGGCGAAAAATTCTACTTCTGTTTTAAAAGCTTCTTGCTTCATTAAACCATACTCACAAAACAATGCATAAACATCTGATTGATAGTCAGCCTCCTCTAATACTCTTCCATATCTCCCCAATCCTTCGGAATTATCCGAATTCACACCATGATCTGTATAGTGTATTCCTTCATGGAACCAAAACAAGCGCATGGCTGTATTTAAATCGTCATTTTTGAATTTTTCATTTAATCTAAAAATTAACCAATTAGGAAAATACCAGGCCCCATCTACAAAAAATTTAGTCTCTAGCTTGTCAAACGGGACATCAGAAAATTGAGCTCCTGCAAGTATAGTACTTCCAATTTTAGACAATTTGTCCCAAGGAGATTGAGTAAACGAAGATGACTTATTCTTAGGCAAAATCGAAAGAAACCAATTGGTATGATCACTTTCTGCATTCTCAGAAATGAACCATTCAATTGATTCACGGTAATGCACCTCTAATTCTTTTCGTATTTTTTCAATCTGAATTAATTGTTTTTTTGAAATTACCAATTGCTGTTCTGTTTGTTCTTGAATAATAAACGCATGTGTGTATTTAGGCTCATGTCTCCCATGATATTGATAAATTGAGATATTTCTATGAACGTTGCGCTGAATTTTTTTCCCCATTAAAAATGCCAATCCACATGATACCGAAGCGAATAAATGAATTCCATCAGTATTCGGATGCATTTCGCTTGTGGATTTAATTACTTTAAAAAAATCTTCAGCCGCCATTTTTAATTCTTCCATGTTCTTGAAGTAATCTGCATCAAAATTTTTCACATAAACATCTGTTTCGTGAGAAGGATTTGAAATCATTTTGTCAGTGCTTCCTGAATCAATTGGAGAATAGACACCAAAACGAATAACTGTACTTCCTGTAGATTTCGAAACTTTTTTTGGTAAGTTGTTTATAATAAGTTTGTCATTTTTCTCATTTCCCCAAGTCCAATTATTACTTTCATCATGTAGTCTTTGAAAAACATCTACGGTTTGAAGCTCACCTATTAAATAACCTAAATGCATGCAAAGAGGAATTGGAGCTCTTCCAAAATAGACTATTTGGCGATTAGGATTTTCTTCAATTTGAGGTTGAATTACTTCTTTATAATAAGCACCTTGTTCTTCTTTCCAAGTAGACCAATCTAGCACGTTTTGGTCTCCATGCTCAATATGTATTTTGTCGAAACGAATTGCGGTAAAATGACATTCGCCATAATGTTCTGTAAGTGTTTTATGAATTATGTCGTCAGTTATTTGCGCATAAACGTCATGAATTATCGCTAGTATTTTTTTCATCTTAAATAAGTTTTATTGATTAAATCATTTTTTTAAGGGCTAATTCCCAAACGTGTTTTCCGTAAGGTGATAGCCGACAAGAGTCGCCGTCTAAAATGGCTTGATAAAGAGTTTTACCATCTGGACATTCTAATAATCCTGACTTTTCGAAGTATGACAACCATAATACCTTGTCTCTTTCTTGATCTTCGCCTCGAAAAATAGAAGGTGATAGTTTGATCTCGGTATCCTTTTTTTCAAAATAGGTTACATCTGCAAGCTGTCTAGTAATTCGTTTTTTTACTGCTGGAATACAATACCTAATTGGAGTCATTTGATCCACGAAGGATTTAAAAACAGGACGTTGCTCCCAAGGATTCAAAATAGATTCTGCACAGTAAAAAAGACCAACAGGATTGACATGTCCTAAAATATCTGCTGCTGCTCCTTTAAAACCGTCATATAAAAGTGAAGTGAAAATTCCTTTTCCTCCAAATTCAGCGGCAACATCATCAGAGGTTGTTGCGGCAAGGATAGTAACTCCTTTACGTAAGGTTGTTAATTCAATTGGAATAGTTTTAGAATTCTTATCATCTGAATTACCGAACTCACCGGCATGGCAACAATCTAAAATAATAGTGATTTCTGGAATTTTAGATGAATTAATTTTTTCAGAAAGCCAATTCATAGATACACCATAATTAGATTCTATTTTTGTATCCACTCCGCAAATAAAACCTTCTCCATTTACAACTCTTCCATGTCCTGAAAAGTACAGGAGTGCATAAGTTGATTTTCTTTCTAAAAGAGCGATTATTTCCTCTTCTATTGTTTCATTGTTCAAATTGACGTAATCGAAAACAGAAAAGTTAGGGTCTCCTTTATCATGTGTTTCCAAGACCTCCTTCATCCGAGTCACATCATATTCACACCCTTTTAACTTGCTAACATAGAAGTAATTATTGTTACCTATTAAAAGTGCTTTTCTCTTATCTTGCATTGACATATTTTCTTGTTTTAAAAAATTATTATGTCAATGTTAAGCCCAAAAAATGAGCTAAAAAAATTTTGATTTAAGATGTATGGAAATTGGGTGTTTAGGCTATTATTTTTTGTGGTAAACCACAAAGAGATCACTTAAAACAAAAAATGCGATCATTTTTGGATCGCATTTAGATTTAATATATTACTGGTCTATTTTTTCATTATAAAGCCATGTTCAACAGCAAAACGTACTAAACCCATTGCGCTCTTTACGCCAATTTTTTTCATTAAATTTTTCTTCCAAGTTTCTATGGTACTTGTAGATTTACACATTTTATCAGCAACTTCCTTTGCCGTTAAATCAAGAGTCAACAATCCTAACAATTCTGCTTCATGATCTCGAATTGATTTGACTATCATTTCTACATCTGATTTTTTATTCTTCTCGTCATTAGGAATGAGATCAAGTGCCGTTATATTGGCTACATCTTCGGGTATAAAGATATTCCCATCTCTTATTTTGGAAAGCGCTTCTATTACATATTTAGCACCTTTATTTTTCAGAATATATCCTTTAGCCCCTAACTTAAACATTTCTCGAATATGTTTGAAATCATCCTTCATAGTAAGCACCAATACTTTAATCTTTGAATTATTGTCATGGATTACTTTCAATACTTCAACACCGTTCATTATAGGCATGCTAATATCTAAAATCAGAATATCTACCTCTGTTTTTTCTAGCGCCTCTAAAACTTGCTTACCATCATGGGCATAACCCACAACTTCAAACTCGGTCGATTGGACTTGAATTTGTGTTTGAATAGCATCAATTACAATTTGATGGTCGTCAGCAATGTATATCTTAGTTTTCATTTTTTATCGGTATTGTAATGGAAATAATAGATCCATTTGTATGATTACTCGCTATTTCTATTTGACCTCCTATGGCATTCATTCTAACGTAAGCATTTTTCAAACCAACGCCTGTTGAATTATCAGTATCGGGGTCAAAGCCTATTCCGTCATCTGCTATCTCAACATTAATACTATCGTCATGATAAAACAATTGCAGACTAGCATTTTTTGCATTAGCATGTTTAAGAACATTATCTAAAAACAAAGTTACCGTTGCATGAATATGCTTTTTTATTTCTTGAGTTATAGGATAAGGGTCACCAATTAAGGTATAGTCAATTTCTAAACTACTACTATTGGATATGTTTAGACAATAATTGGTGAAATATAAATGAAGACTGTTTGGAGATTGATCATATTGAATGAGATCGTGAGAAATAACTCGCATATCTTGACATGACTCATCTACTAAATCGGTAATATGTGTTATAATATCAGCATTTGAGGTGCTCTCATTTTTACTATTTTTTGAAATCCCTTCTAATGTTATTTGAATTACTGCTAATTTACTTCCTAAGTTGTCATGTAAATCACGACCGATCTTTTGTCTAATTTCGGTTTCCAATTTCAAACTTTCTTCCAAAAATAAAAGATCGGCTTCCGTTTCTTTCTGCATTAGCTCAGTTCTAAAGTGTTCTTCTTCCATTTTCTTTTCATGCTGAACTTTCATGCGCTTTCGTTTGCCTAAAAAGAGTAAGATCAAAAAAAACATGAAAATAATTAAAGCCCATATAATTATTTGATTCAAAAAAGCTTTAGACTGTACGTTTTCCTTTTCCGCTCTGCTTGTTTTCAGTTCTTCTAATGCTATTTCCTTTTCGTGCCTTTCATTTTCAAGTATTGCTGAAAGGTCTTGTAAATGATTTACGTCTTGATGTAAACTATCTTTTAACAAAAGCGCCTTATTGGAATAGTTAAGTGCCTCTTCGAGGTCATTATTCAGTCGGTAGTAGTTTGATTTTAAACGATACAAGTCATACTTAATTTGCTGTGGGAGTTTTGAATCTCGTTTTAATTCAATTTCATGGATTAAATTGGTCGCTTCAGAAATTTCCCCGAAATTTAATGCTATAAAACCTAATGAAATACAACTTTCAATTTGCGCTTGAATCTTGTTGAATTCTGTTGCATTATTGTACGCTTTTTCAAAATATAATTTTGACTTGACTGGATCATTGCGGTAAAGGTTAGCCAGATTTGTGTAAATCGTAAATAAATTATTCCTAAATCCAATTTTCAAACTCTGCTCTTCAGCTTCATGTAATAGCTTTTCTGCTATGGTTCGATTTCCTTGAGCTTCATAAATTGAAGCTTGATTTATTTTAATATCAATTTGACCATTAATATTTCCTAATAGATTAAAATATATTCCAGCTTCTTCATAATACTTTAATGCTAATAATGAATGACCTATATATTGATTAATGACGCCTTTACGTTGTAAAACATTTGCAATAACTGAAGAATCCTTAATTTCCTCAGCAATCACATAAGAACTATCCAAATAGGCTAATGCTGTTTCTGAATTACCTAAATGATATAACGACATAGCATAGCCATCAAATAACTGTAACGTAAGTTTCGGGTCTGGTGCATCTTTCAGCGCATTTATCCCTTTTGAGAAATAGAATACGGCAGAATCATAATTTTCTTGTTGCCTATAAAGTAACCCAACTTGATTGTAGCCACTAATCATTAAACTTTCATCTCCCAATTCTGATCTCACTCCCAAACTTTTAAAGTAATATTCTAGGGCTAACGAATATTCTTCCTTCCTTTTATAGTAATTACCTATATCAGACAAACTATACGCCTCAATCTTCGGTTGATTTGTTAAAATCGAAAGTCTTAATGCCTCTTTCGCGTAAAAAAGAGAAGAGTCTGGATT
>CAKZPK010000029.1 GCA_937139035.1 uncultured Crocinitomix sp.
GATCTGTACCATTATATAATCTGTAAAATGGTACGCTGTCGTTAATTTGTGTTTCAAAAACGTAACAGGCAATACCTTCAGAATTGTAACCAACACCTTCTGCACTCTTTTTTTCTGCGGTTGAAGTAGTGTATAAGTGATCGGTTCCATTATATAATCTATAAAGTGGAGAGCTATTACTGATTTGCGTTTCATAAACGTATGAAGAGATTCCTTCAGAATTATAACCACCCGCTTCAGCATTCGCTTTTTCTAATTCGGAAGTGGTGTAGAAGTGATCCGTTCCATTATATAATCGGTAGAATGGTTGCGAAGGTGCATTTTTTGTTTCTGACACTCCGTACTTTGCCCATGCGTCAATGTTACATTGATTGTAAGCAATATAAAAGTATCCTTGATCTCCCCATCTTGCTCCCCAAGAGTTTTTACAAACCCAATAACCATCACCGTTATTGTCATTATAACCTACAATACAAATGCAATGGTTTCCATCATATTTTCCAGTGGTGTGTTTGTATATTCCTGATTTATAGCCATAAAAATCCTGATAAACCTGAAAACATGCTGCAATTGGCCCCGTATTATTCAAATATGCCTTGGCAGCAGCAATAGTAGAAGTAGAATTAATTTTGCCATAAGTATAAGCATGATCAGTTCTGTTCGGTATATTCTTGCAAATGGGAGCTCCATTGGAAAAGGCTTCCGAGTAAGGAAATAAAACATCTGCAACAACACCCCTAGTTTTATTTGCGTTAAAGTAACTATCAGTCGACCAACCTAAGCAAGTCGTACCATGTGATGAACAGAAAAATGAATCAGCTACAGATAAGCTTTGCAGGTTATGTATGCTTTCAATAGCTAGCATACTTTCAAATGTAGCTGTGCTTCCAAACCCAACACAAGAACCACATTGTCCTTGGTCTTTAACTCTGGTTACGAAATTTCCGTTATTGTTTCGCCAGTCTATTGAACTAGGTAATGTGGCAGTATCAACTGCTTCTTGCGTAGAAGAAGTACTTCCTTTTAAATTGTCTGGGATAATTGCACCCAACATTTGAATCCTTTTTTCAGGACTCATTTTGGTCATGTGGTTTTCTTCTGCCACCCATGAGTGACCCTTTTCTTTGATTGCTTCATTTAAAGCATTAATGTCATTATTCATAATTTTAAGTTTTGTGATATTTTTTCCTTACTCTGTTTGGATCAGGCTTTTGGGGTTCCGCCTTTTGTATCAAAAAAACAGTGACAGTAGCTACTCAATCGAAATGTTTTGGGTTTTTGATCTTACTTAAAATTAAAGTTATGGCATTATCAAGTGGCTAACAACTAATTGTCATGAATGACGACTTTTTGTTGTCAATGACTATGGGGTAACACTTGAAATGGATTGTTGCTTTTAGTTACGGTTGTTTTAGAGGGGGGATGTAGAAGTTGAAATTATTTGTGATTGAGGAAGAGGTCAATTGGATGTATTAATAGTACAGTCAATTTATACCTAAACCACCAACAACGAAATAAGCAATACCAGCCCCAACAATCCAAAAGCCAATATTTGCTTGCGGTCTAAACTGATTTTTTCCTGGGCTTGGTTCAGTTGTTTTTTAGCTTCGCTATAATGAAATACATTTCGTACTGCATTGTTAATGTCTTCTAAAAAACTGTCTTCATTTTTATCAATATAATCTACTGCTCCGGCATGAATAAGTTGTATGGCCAATTTTATGTTGTGTTGACCTGAGAAAACGATTAACGGAAGTTTGTCATTTACTGCTTTAACACGATTCATAATGTCCAGTCCATTTTCGTATTGTGTATTGTCAATAAAATAATCAAGTATAATAAGGTCGGGCTTAAGTGCTATTTGGGCCAATAAACTGCTTCCATCATTAAAACAAATCACTTTGCAATTGAATTCATTTTCGAGTTCAAACTTGAGCAATTCTGTAACAATCAAACTATCTTCTAACAGGAATATTTTTTTCATTTTTTCTATTTTTTAGTAGATGAATAGCAGACTGATGCATG
Organism: uncultured Crocinitomix sp.; assembly: GCA_937139035.1. Classification (GTDB taxonomy): domain Bacteria; phylum Bacteroidota; class Bacteroidia; order Flavobacteriales_D; family Crocinitomicaceae; genus Crocinitomix. The sequence continues at coordinate 2,026 of CAKZPK010000029.1, forward strand.
AGTTGATTTTTTTCTACGATATGATTCAATGAGTTTTGATACCTTTTCATTCGCAGTTTATGTTGTTGCATTCTAATCACTAAAACAGTGTAGAATAACAACATCATTGTTGCAATTAAGGTCAATAATATAAAGGCAAAATTAAACCTTAGATAAATCAATAGGCTTGAAGAGGATATGAGTAGCACAGTGGTAAGAAAAAAGAAGTAGGAAACTCCTTTTACCGAGAATCCAATTTTCATTAAAATGTGGTGGAGATGAGACCTATCCGCTTTGAATGGTGGATTTCCATTAATCATTCTGGCTGACATAACACGAACAGTGTCCATCATTGGAAGCATTAATAAACTGATTAAAAAAAGTTGTAGCTGTTTAGGAGCAATGGTTGCTATAATGGATGTTTCCAAAGTATTAACTGCAATTACCGCGAAAATACTAATGAAAAATCCTAGAAAAAGAGAACCAGTGTCTCCCATAAAAATTTTTGCAGGATTCCAGTTGAATTTTAGAAAGCCTAATATTCCCGCTACCAAAGTGCTAGTAATAAGCGCCGCGGTAAAGTTAAGGCTCATTAAAAAAATAAGGGTAATAATAGTAAGAACAACCAAGGCATAACTGCCTGCCAATCCATCAACGCCATCAATTAAATTAAAGGAGTTTGTGAAGCCAAGTACAAATAAAAACGTCAAAATTTCATTTAAAAATAGAGGATTATTTTCTATTAAACCCAAGGGGCCAATTACTGTTAATGAAACAATTATTGCTATGGTTTGAAAGGTGAATTTTAACCTTGCAGATATGTCGTTACAATCGTCATAAAAGCCAACTGCCATTAAGAATAGCGCAGAAATGATCACAACCAAATAAGGTGTAGCGTGTAATACGAATGGAATCAATAGAATAATTAAAATTCCGAAAACAATTCCGCCAGACGAAGGAGTAGGAGTTAAGTGCTTTTTTCGTTCGTCTGGTAAGTCTAGCCAAGATTTCTTTTTAGAGATTTGTATAAACCGTTTCAAAAACTGAATTGAAATGAAAAGAGCAACTAAAAATGATGCGAGTAAAATGGTCCAATTATTTTCCATGCTCTACAGTATTTGATTCGTAAAAGAACTTCGTGTTTTCCAAATGTGCATAGCCTGTCTTTAGTAATTTAGGATAAGACATTCTTGTGTTTTTACGCTGTAGCGTAGGTTTTTTATAAGCATAATCAAAAGCTTCAATAATGGCACTGTAGCGGTTGCTAATTCGTTTCCATGTGTATTGATATTTAGCAACCTTATAAAGTGCATTACCAACTGCTTTTAATTGATCGAAATCTGCAATCTCAAGCAAGTTGATTAATGATTTTGCATCACTAAAAAACAGTGCTTCATTGCTTGTTGTGGCTCTATTATAAGATACGTCAAAAGCCATTACGGGGAGGTTTAAATGCATGGCCTCCACCAATGATGGGTTTGTTCCTCCGGCACTGTGACCATGTACATAAACCAAGCAGTTTGATCGTAATTTGTCCAGTTCAAATTGATCATAAACAGGATCAAGTAAGTGCAAGTTTTTAAATGCTGAATAGAGTTTTTTTAGGTGAATTCCGTAAGTGCTATTCTCCCAATTACCAACAACTACCAGGTTTTTTGCAGGTAATTGGGCAAAAGCTTCAAGAATCAATTCAATATTGTTTTCAGGTTCAATTCTAGCTACTTTAAAAGCATATGGCCGACTAAGGAATGGATACTTTTTATAATCTGATTTATTTAGTTTTTGATGCGAAACATGATCTGCTCCGTATGCAATTAAATAACTTGCGGTTTTATAATGAATAGCCGTGTAACGCTTTATCGCTTCGTTATCTGTAATGTCAGCATCTGAATATTTAACGGCAACCTTTTCAGAATACTTTAGAAAACGCTGCGTCCATTTGCCCCATTTATTGCGGCGCCACTCTAAGCCGTCTATGTTGACAATGATTTTAGCTTTAGTAAATAGTTTGATAAATGGAATAACAATGCCTGCCGAAACACCTAAAACAATAATATAATCTGCATAGCTAAGTGCGTGCATCATTGAAAAAGTGTCGTAAGGAATGCTTGAAGCGCCATTTGCTCCCAAAGGGATATAATGGATTTTTGCATTGTTCCATGTTTTTATGCGTTCCTCTTTTTTATACATCTTCGTACTTGCATAAACATGGATGTCATAATTATCGCTAAGGTTTTTAACTAGGTTATGTGCTAGTGTTTCAAACCCGCCATATCTGGCAGGTACTCCTGCAGTGCCAACAATGGCTATTCTCTTTTTTTTATTCATCATTTTCATCTATAATTTATGATATGCTAAAAAGCTGCCAAAACAAGTAATGTGTAGTAGAATAGGTGTTTAAGGGTTTTTAGGTCCTTTTAGGTTGATTCGATTTGAGAAAATGTTCCCGTTTTGGGAATGTTTAATGCATTGCGACTGCATTGAGCCAGCGGTCATTAAAATGCTCAAT
>CAKZPK010000030.1 GCA_937139035.1 uncultured Crocinitomix sp.
TAAGGGGAATGATTGCTTTGAGGTTCTAAAAGTACCAAAGAATGAAGTGGTGACAAATTTAGCTATGTTCATTCCTGGCCGCAATGACAGATCATTAAGTACATATCAAATTGCAAGAAATGGTGTAAGAGTAACATGGAATAATGGAACCTATCAAGGAAATAAAGCACATTTTGGTGTTGAAGACACACATCTTGAAACAATTAACCAGCCAAACATGCAATCCCTATGTGATCATTTAAATTTTTATCTAAACATATCAGATGACGATTTAAATAGAAGAATCAATTTAGCAAAAGAAAAAAACAAATCAGAGCTAGATATTGAGATATCAAAACTAAAGGATGAAAAGAAAAATTTAGAAAATGAAATATCGGTTATAAAAAAAGTACTTGAAAAAGCTGTAGAAATTAAAACATTGCTGAATTAACAATTTTTCAAATATTAAAAGAATTAAAAATCACTACATTAAAGCTCAAAAAAAAGCAGCAACATCATAAATCAACCCAAAACTATGTCCAACTTCAACTTTTTACAATCTGAGTGGCCAAGGCTTTTTAGTAAAATGAAATTAGCAGAGGAGCGGGTGCTAACCGAACCACAGTCAACAGCAACTTACTGTAGGATGTGTATTGAAGAATGTATTTATGCGATTTACGATTTAGAATATTTAACCTATCCATACAATACTGATTTATTAAACTTAATGAATCAGACAGTGATAAAATCCATTATTCCGTCTGAAATTCAACAAGTAATGCACTTAGTACGAAAGTCGGGAAATAATGCCATTCATTATTCTGAAAAAAAATACACCAAGCGCGATTCAGAAATTGCGATAAGGTATACCTATGATTTTTTGAAATGGTTCGCCAAGTCCTACAGTGCAGAAGACCTAGCATTGCCCGCAAAATTTGATGCTACCCAAATTCCTAAAATTGGAGCAGACAAGGCCGAGAAACGCAAACTCATAGCCGAATTTGAAGCAGAGCGTAAAGCCTTGCAAACACAACTAGCACAATTAAAAACGGCACGACTAGAAGCCGAGGAAGAAGCCAAAGCAACCGAAGAAGATTTGCAGCAGTATAAAGCAAAAGAGGTTGCCGTACAAAAAACAAATATTGAAAAACGCCTTTCGCGCAACTATCCGAAAGAAAGGGAATATACAGAAGCCGAAACGCGCATTAACCTAATAGATGTTGATTTAAAAGAAGCTGGTTGGACAAGCCTTGTAAAAGGTAGAGATATTGAGCGTCCCGTAAGTGGAATGCCTATTTCTGCAGACAATCCTAAAGGAAATGGATTTGTAGACTATGTTTTATGGGATGATAATGGAAAACCGCTTGGATTAATAGAGGCCAAACGAACGAGTGCGAATCCTGAACAAGGAAAACACCAAGCAACACTTTACGCCGATTGTTTAGAGGCTGAATTTAACCAACGTCCCGTCATTTTTTATAGCAATGGTTATACCACTAATTTATGGGATGATTGTTTTTACAGTGCACCTAGAAGAGTGCATGGATTTTATACCAAAGATGAGCTACGTTGGTTGATTCAACAAAGAGAAAGCCGCCAGGATATTCGGTTGACAAAGCCAAAATTAGAAATTGTCAATCGACCATATCAACATATTGCTATTCAACGCACTTTTGAGTCGTTTGTGGTAGATGGATCAACTGGTTTAAGAGGGAATAAACGCAAAGCGTTGTTGGTAATGGCAACAGGAAGTGGTAAAACAAGAACTGCCGCAGCATTGGTTGATTTATTATTTAAAAACAACTGGGTAAAACGCGTTTTGTTTTTGGCAGATAGAAACCCATTAGTAAGACAAGCAAAAAAGAGTTTTGGAGAACACTTGGGGCATTTAACTTCCGTTAATTTGGGAGAGGAAAAAGAAAAAACGGAAACACGTTTGGTATTTAGCACCTACCAAACCATGATTAATAAAATTGATTCGATAAAAGGAGAAGAAGGGCGTTATTACGGAGTTGGGCATTTTGATTTAATTATTTTAGATGAGGCTCACCGTTCTATTTACAATAAATACCAAGCCATTTTTGAGTATTTTGATGCCATTCAACTTGGTTTAACCGCTACACCAAAAAGGGTGATTGATAACAATACATACGAAGTATTTGAATGCGAAAATGATGATCCTACCTATTATTTTTCATTAGAAGAAGCTGTACCAGAATTTTTGGTGCCTTATAAAAACATTGATGTACAAACTAAGTTTATTCGAGAAGGAATAAAGTATGCTGAGCTATCAGAATCTGAAAAAAAGAAATACGAAGAGACCTTTAGAGATAGTGAAACCGGCTATTTTCCAGAAGAAATTCATTCCTCTGCTTTAAATAAATATTTGTTTAATAAAGACACGGTAAATAAGGTATTGGATGTATTAATGGAGCAAGGCTTAAAAATTGAAGGAGGCGATCGGTTAGGAAAAACCATTATTTTCGCAGTCAATCAAAAACATGCCGAATTCATTGCAACTTGTTTTGAAAAGCGGTATCCTGAACAACCTTCCGGTTTTGTGAAATTGGTACACAATAAAATTTCACATGCCCAAAGTATTATCGATAAATTTTGTTTGCAAGACAAAGAGGAATTGCCACAAATTGTAGTTTCTGTTGACATGATGGATACGGGGATTGATGCACCAAGAGTCTTGAATCTAATCTTTTTTAAAGTGGTACGATCCTATGCTAAATTTTGGCAAATGATTGGCCGTGGTACTCGAAAATGCCCCAATATTTTTGGGCCAAATGAAGATAAAGAGGAGTTTTTAATTTTTGATGTATGTGGTAATTTTACCTTTTTTGATGAAAACAAACGTGGAATAGAGAATGGGGGACAGAAATCATTGACACAGAAAATTTTTGATGCCCGTTTACAATTGAGCAAACTACTAATAGAAACAGGGCAGGAAGAAGATCTATTTCTAGCGCAAGAAATCAGAGACGTTTTATACGCCATAATCTCCAATTTAAACAAGGAGCGTTTTCAAGTAAAAATGGTGATGGAATACATGGATCAATTTGCTGATCGAAAACGTTGGAATAACCTTTCAGTCAATGATATTCATTTAATAGAAGAACATTTATCTGCCTTGCCATCCCCCTTTATTCTAGATGAGAAACAACGGAGATTTACCCTATTAATTACGAACCTACAGATAGCATCTTTATTAGAGACGGGGACACAGGAAAGAATACATGAAAAACTACTCAGCATTGCTACAGTACTCTCTGCTAAATATTCAGTGCCAGAAATTGCAGCTAGGCGCGTGTTGATTGAGGAAATGAAAAATCCTGATTTCTATGAACAACTTACTCAGACTAAATTAGAGCAAATTAAAAATGAAATTGGTGTATTAATGAAATATATTGAGAATGACAATGGCGTATTGTTTTACTCTAATATAATTGATTCTGAATTAGAAGTTACAATAAATGAACCTACGTTTGATGTTACGGCAGGAGGAATCTACAAGGACAGAGTGACTAAATTTATTCGTGAGAATAAAGATCAATTAATCATTCATAAACTTTTTTCTAATCAACCGATTACAGAAACTGAATTAGAGAAATTAGAAGAAATTCTTTTTGACGGAGAGAAGCGTGGAACACCAGAAGATTTCAAAAAAGCTTTTGGAGAACAACCTTTAGGCGCTTTCATCCGCAGTATTTTAGGAGTAGATCGTGAAGCAGCAAGTCAAGCCTTTACTAACTTTATACAAACAGGAGAGCTTAATGCTGATCAAATTACATTTATTCAACAAATCATTGATTTTCTTACCCAAAACGGCACAATTGAACCCAAATTATTATTTAAATCACCTTTTGATGAAGAATATGAGGGCGGAATAATTGGAGTGTTTGATGGAGAAGATGCCAAAGCTCAACTTGTGATAGATATTGTTAAGCAGTTCAACGGAAATGCAGGAGTGGGGTAATTTATTTCCTAGCGCACCACCTAATCAAACATCACCGTCAATGCCCTTAAATCTTCAATTAACACAGGTTCTTCATTCTCGTCAAGTGCTTTTCTACTATACTTTTTTTGACATGCATCAATATGTTTGTTTACTTTTTCTGAATCAATTTCGTTGGCTTTTCCTATGAAAACTAAGCGCGTTGTGCGAATTGGATTTTGCCAAGGATGCCCCAAGCGTAACCAGGCTCTGCCGCCTGTCATTTGAAACAAGCCTTGCTCCAATGGGGCGTCTTCTAATTGAATAAACCCTTTCGATCGATAAATCTCATTAGGAAGCCCTTCTAGTATTTTCCGAATTGCAATAAAGGTGAAAGGTTCATTACTCTTATAAGTCCATGTTTGAAAATCCATCTTGTGAGTGGATGTATCTTTAAGAACCTCATCCAATTGAAAAGACCCATTTCCTATTAACAGTGATAATGGGACCTGACAGTTAACAGATTCTATTATCCTTGCTTTGGGAGCTAATTGCTTGGCATATGCATGTACTTTTTGCAATTGTTGAGGTGAAACAAGGTCGGTTTTATTAATAAGAATTAAGTCTCCAATTTGAATCTGCCTTTTTGCTAATTCTTTAAAGGATTGATCCAAATTTAAAGCTTGGTCTGCATCAACAACAGTTATAATGCTGTCAACCTCAACAATTGCGTTCATAGCGGTGAGTTGAAAGGTGTGTGCAACTAATGTAGGATCTGAAACACCACTCGTTTCAATGATAATATGATCTGGTGGTGTTTCTTGTGCCAATAGTTGAAAAACCTCTTCCATTAGGTCATTTCTTATAGTGCAGCAAATGCAGCCATTTGTTAAACTAATGGTTTCTCCTTCAATCTTTACAATCAATTCAGCATCAATGTTTAATTGTCCAAAATCATTCACTAAAACCGCAAACTTTTTTTGGTGTTTTTGTTTTAGAATGTGATGCAATAGTGATGTTTTTCCAGCTCCTAAAAAGCCGCTAATTATAGTAATAGGAGTAGGGGACTTAGACTTATTTGTCATTAGTGCTTTTTTCGCTGTCTTCATAGGCCTGGCATTGGTCTGAATTATTTACATGACCAAATATTCGTGTATTTAAGGAAGGGTTAATAGAAGCTTCTGCAGATGCACTTTTATAATAAGCAATGTCCTTTTTAGATAAAGGTGGTGCTGCTTTGGTTTTAGCAACTCTCACTGGCCATGGTCTTTCAATAGCGGTTGCCATTCTGGTAGTAATCACAGTTTCATTTTCACTGTCTTTACCAATATTAAACACCATAAAATCTGCACCAACTTGGTAGGCTTGCTCTGGATCATGAATACGTTCTCCATCAGAATCTTTAGCCGAAAAAATTCCTTTACGAACTCCTGTTATTAAATCTTCGATTGAGCGAGGATCCATAGGTGAATGTGTTGTTACACCAAGTTTTGGTTTTGTTTTGGCAAGTATTGATCCTAAGCTATTAGCAGGCGTATGCGAATTGCAGACAATAGCATAGGCATTTTCTTCGCTTGATCCTGCTCCGTTCATAATAGAATCAATGGAAGGGGCTGTTTCATGAATCATTAAATCTGCATTCTTGCCATATTCCAGCATAAAATCACTTGGCAATGTGTCGCCAGAATATACTAATGAAAAATACTCCGTTGTACCAACAGGCGACCATTCTAAGCGGTAACTAATTGCGCCGTCAATAATATGCACGGCTGGAAAATGTCGAATAATAACATGATCATTTTCTTTTCCTTTTTCACCGCTATGATAGGCAATTGCACCACATAGGCGATAGTCCAATTCGTGCACATGGCCTTTTAAATTATAGCTTTCTTCTGCTCCTTCTGTCATGGTTTTAAAACTGGTAGTATGCCATTGTGTAAACTGAATCATACCTTTAACCATATTTCTAATTCCTAAGGTTGTATCAGTTTTATCTCCATTTTTATCTAATAAATTAGGCCCTGATGGTCCGTAAATGTCTAGTGCTTTAAAACGGTCACCAAGATTAGGACCAAATGAATAGATAAAAGGAAGATCTGAACAATGGTCCATGTGCAAATGTGAAATAAATATCTTATTCATTCGTGACATTGGAATGTTCATAGCGTTGTAATTTAATATACAACCGGGTCCAACATCAAACACAAAAGAATCCTTTGCCTTATTTCCTAATTCCACAAAAATACTTGGTCCTTTTTGAACTGGACTCACAACATTTCCCCATCCTGTTCCCATTAATGTTACACGCATTTGTCCGTCCTCTAATTTTTCTCCAGGATAGAACCATAGGTTAGATTTGGACGCAATTGTTAATTGAGGTTGCTCATTGTTTTTATTACTCATCTCTAAAATTGTTAGGTTAATTTTTTTGCAAACTGCATGTACAAAATACTGTTTTTAAATGAATTAAAAGGTTATTGATGTTTTGATTATATGGATGCTAAAAGCAACTAAGGAACATCAGTCTGTTGTTTTTTGGGCGTTAAATAGTATCACTAACACCTCTTTCAATCCACTTGGTCGATAATAACAATAGCTTAATCTTAAATTATTATTTAATAAATGGCGTTATGCCAAAACTGCATTACATTTGTATTAATAATCAACTTATATGAACCGTAAATCAAATATCCTCAAGCAGTGCCTTAGCCTTACAATTTTTATGTTGTTTGGAATGGTGAGCTATTCTCAGTTAATTTTTGATGAACCTTTTGATGAACCCGCAGATGCAACTACAGGGGTTGATGATGTAGGAGGATTTTCTTGGGTTACATTTTGTCCAGAATGTGTGGGTGATGGAGATTATTTTAAAGTAGTTGATGGAGCCTTGGAGGGACAAGATACAAATGGGCCTGCATTTGTTGAGACTAATGTAATTGATATTAGTAGTTGTGATTTTATTGAAATTGAATTTGACTTATATGAAGAGGGAACCATGGAAGGCTGTGGTACAGGTTGTAATTCGGTTGATTATGTGCGTTTAGAATATAATATTGACGGTGCAGGTTGGGTAAATCCTGATGATGCCACCTTTTGTGAAGGTGAATGTGCAGATGTTTTGGTTATTCAGTCGGATGACATTGATGGTGGTTTTATGCATTATTCCACAGGTTGCATTGAAGGAGGTTCTGAGATATTAGTTCGAATTACTATTCAAGCCTGGGCATCTAGTGAGCGTTGGATCGTAGATAACCTGCAGGTTTCATGTGGCGAAGGACCTGAGGTAGATGCTGGTGCTGATATTGTGGTTTGTGAGGGGACTGATATTTTATTAGATGCGGATAATCCTGAAGGGGCAGATATAAGCTGGAGTGATGGGGTTGTTGACGGGGAGTGGTTTGAGCAAGGTCCTGGTACGGAAGAATATACTGTTACAGCAACTTTAGGAGAATGCTCTTCAACAGATGTGGTAACCGTTACTGTTATTGATACAGAAACTGCAGATGTTGATCCAGCTGGTCCTTATTTAATTACTGATCCTTCAGAGTTATTAACTGGAAGTCCGGATGGTGGAACTTGGACCGCAGATTGTGTAGGTTGTATAGATCCTGCTACAGGAGAGTTTGATCCTGGTGCCGCTGGTGTTGGCTCTTGGACTGTTTGTTATGAAGTGGGAGTTGATCCGTGTGAGAGTGAAGATTGTATTACTGTTTTGGTAACTAGCGGTGACTGTATTTTAGAAGGTGATATTGTTTTTAATCCGCCCACTTGTTTTGGTTTTTCTGATGGTTCAGTAACAATTAATTTAACTGGTGCAACAGGAGACATTACGTTTGTTATTACAAATGAGGCTGGTGAGGTTATAAATGTTGATAATAGTAATACTGCAAATGCATTGCCTGAGGGTTGGTATTATTTTAATGTGTCTGATGAGTTTCCTTGCGAGATTATTGACTCTGTATTTTTAGATGATCCTGACCAAATGACTTTTGACTTGGTAATTTCAAACCCTTTGTGTTATGATGATTCTTCTGGTTTTGCATTTGTCGAGAATGTAGAAAACGCAACAGGAGATGTAGCACTGATTAATTATTTATGGACGCCCAACCCAACTGGTGATAATGGTATCGGTGAGGATTCTTTAATCAATGTAAGTGCGGGCGAATATGATATTACTATTAATGATGAAAATGGATGTTCAGTTTCTGAAATTTTTGAATTAATCAATCCAGACTCTTTATCTTTTTCAGAGTTTGGTGCTTTCCCAGCTTATTGTCGCCTTTTTGGTTATCAAAGTGGCAATGGTGTTGTATTTGGTTCGGTTACTGGTGGTGCCGGAGATTTTGATTATTTATGGGAGAACCTAGATAATGGCGAAACAACAGAAAACACAACTTGGGGAGGTTTAAATCCTGGTAATTATAGAATTACAGTGACAGATGGTAATGGATGTGAATTGAGCCGAGAAATTATGGTTGATTCGTTAAATCCAATTGCTGATTATGATTTAACTTCTGCTGGCTTTACAGCAGAGTGGGAAGGGAATTCTCCTTTAGATGTTCATTTTGTAAATACCTCTGAGAATTTTGCAAATCCTAATAACCCAACAGCCGATACTAACTTTATTTGGAACTTTGGACTTGGAGGAAATGTACTGAGTGATGATCTTTTTGAAACATTTGACTATACATATACTCCAGGGCAATATGAGGTTTGTTTAACAGTTATTAATAAAAATGGTTGCCGAGATTCTGTTTGTAGGCTAATTGAAGTATTTGAACCGTTTAGTTTTGTACCAGTCAATATTTTTAGTCCTAATCAGGATGGTGTAAATGATGAGTTTACTTTTAAAGATCGTGCATTTTCAGTAGAGTCATTTGAATGTGTTATTCTTAACCGCTGGGGAATTGTTGTAGCCGAGTTTAATACCATAACTGATGTTTGGAATGGTGATTTGAAAAATGGAAGTGCTGCTGCTAGTGGGGTTTACTTTTATAAGTACTCAGGTGAAACTTTCTTAGGTGAAAACTTTGATGGACAGGGAACTGTTCAGTTAGTGAGGTAGAGCATTAACACTCCTTTGGCTTGCAAAAAGTAGCATGCTTCAAGACTTAAAAACTCTACTTTTTTAAGTGCAGTTCCTGTTTCTACTAACCAAACGTAGACAAATCGTATACAAGTGCTAACCCCAATTCTAAAATAGAATTAAGTCTGCATATTTTCGTCTAAATTAGATTAACCTCTAAGACCCATAAATATGTTAACCCCAAAATCTAAAGAAAAAACGATTGCTACAAAGCGAGGATTTTCTGATTTGGGCTCTAAATCATCAGAAGCTTATCTAAAAGATAATAGACGAAGTGGTACTACGCAATTGGCTAAAAATGAATTGCAGCAAGAAGCAAAAGGCAATTTTTTAAAGGACAATCGTTCTGCAACTGTAGTTCAACAAAAAAAGAAGAAAACTATTGCAACTAATAGGGCCACAACAATTCAACGCATTACACTCAAACAAGCAACTCAGGCCAAGCAAGACGAGAAACTAATTTGGTATAATGGAGATGGCGGGTATCAAGAAGTTAGGATCACGAATGAACTGCGTGCAGGTGATGACAAGGCTAATATAGCAACAATGTCTGGAGCTCAGAAATATGTTCCTTTAACAGAACTTCATTTATTAAACCCTGAAAAACACACGGTTCCTCAAGTAGGAGTGAAAGGGGCTAATGTGCCAGGTTTGTCAAAACCAATAACGGGTGAAAACATGATTCACCGCGGAATAGTAGAAACAGAAATGGTGAATAATAAACCTCATGTACGTGTTTATTCCGCATTAATGGGAGTTGTAGACTTTGATTCTGAAGATGCCGCAACTGGAACAGCAACGTCAAAATTTAAAGACATCCATCAAGCAAAAAATGGAAGCATTACGATCTCAACTGGTCAAAATAGTTTGCTTTGGGGAAATATGGGACGACCACTGCGAACAGTAAAATGGTCGGAAAAGTATTTTGCTCAATTAATTGAAGAAAAACCTGAGTTAAAACCAGATTATGCACGTTATACAAAGGCAATTTCAGATTTAGATAATAGCGGAAGCATTTTAATAGAATTAGAAAGCGAATTAAGAGCATGCAAGACTGAGTTAAGTAAAAAACAGAAAATGTGGTCGTCAAAAGGAAAGTCACCAACAAAAAACCAGGCCAAAAGCATGCAGCGGGTTTCTGGTAAAATTGGAGGGCTCGATTCAAAAGTCCGAGCAGAAAAGCGAAAAATGCAACTAAATAAAGCGATTATTATTGCTGTAAGACGCAAACTGGGTAAAAGTGCTAACCCAGTAATCCGATCCTTTTTGATTCCATTTGCCTCGTTTGAAAAAATAAGTCGTGCAGCATTACCTGAGCGGTTACATGGTGTTGCTGATAAGGTAGAAAAATTGGCCCCAACTGTTGATCTAGGAACAGCTGCACTAGTAGAAATGCAAGGGTGTTTAAGAAAACTTTCAACAGCTACGATAAAAAGTACAAAACTGGAAAAAGAAATTAGACGCTTACAGCAACAGAAAAAACAACTTACTAAAAACCAGGGTAAACGCTTGCAATTGCGAATTAGTCAGAACACCGCTATAGAAAAAACAATAAAGGAATTAAAGCAGTCCATAATAAGTGAGTTGAGAAAATATGAAGTTGGTATTGGAAAAGAAAAGGATGATCAAACAAAGACTAAAGATCACAATGTAGCATATCAAAAAGCGAAAGAACTGCATGAAAACGCTTATGCAGAGGTTAAGAAATTAAAAGAACGCGCATTACCAGATCTACCAATGGGTGACTTTACAGCTGCTGGTGTTTTGGCAGAAATGAAAAAGAGAAATCTGCATAAAGGCTCTATTAATGTTGACGTGCATTATGAGCCAAATCAATTTGGGCTGCATGGAGAAGATATGGATACGCTGAGAAAAGATGCCGTTCCTAATTCATTAAAAACATTTGCAATGTTTCCTGACCAATTGTCTGAAAAACAAAGAGGGGAGTCTGGTGAGTTGCATGGGGTAGATGCATTAAAAACTAAATTGGGGATTCCATTAAAAAATCTGTCTAAAAATCCATGGTTAAATGGTTCAGGATTTGCCAAAAAGAAAGAGTTTAGCGCAAGTGCGAATGAATTGTCTGGTTATTATGCAACTTGGCTAAAAATGAAAAAGCCCGATTTTAAAGATGAAGCCTTAGTTCATCCTGATAGTGCTAAAATTCCAATGAAAGTTAGAGTCAAACAATTGATCGATTTTTTGAAAGAAAACAATGTAGATGCTTCAAGACGAGATGCCTTTATGGAAGAGGTTGTAAAACCATGGGCTTCCCAAAGCATGATTGCTCATTTAATGTCAACCGGCTTTGATGAAATGAATAAAAATCCAACAGTAACTGAGCAAGTTCCTTCACAAAATTTTGATCAAATGAGAGCAGACCTTCCGCTAAAGCGTTCAGGGCATTGAGTTTATAATTAACTTCTTATTAACCTATATCTTAAAATGGTTCGTCTATATTAGTGATATGAAAAAAATCAAAAGCCCAATATTATTCGTGTTAACAGCGGTTGTTACACTCGCCTGTGCCAATAATGAAATCGAAATTTCAGATACAAATCAAAATTTAGTTGAAGATTCTACGCCTCAAGATGTCTCTGAAGTAGAAGAATTGACTTTTGAACTAATAATGGATTTGGAAAAATTAGAAACCAATAACTATAATTTATTAGCTACTATGAAATTGGATGAAGGCGCCTATTATGCTTCTCCTTATTCTAATAATTCGTTTTCAGGTTTGTTTAATATTGAAATAGATCAGAATGAAAATGTCACTATAGGAGATACTTTAATAGAAAGTCCCTTTCCTCCAGAAGTGGATGATCAATTTTCTACTGAAAAGGTAAGATGGGTTAATGAGGACACTAATTACGAACAATTGTTAACAGTTAATTCTCAAGATAATTTTGAAGTTACAGGCGTGGTGTCGTTTGTTGTAGAGCCTGTATGCAATCGTTATGAGGTTGCTTTTAATATTCTAGGTCAATCAGGAGAATTATCCATTAGTCAAGAAGAACCAGTTATTGCAAACATAAGTAACTAGACAGGTATAATTTTTAGTTATATCAATTATTATAGTAATCATTCGTCCGACAGAATCTCATACATTGGTACTGTTATCATTAACCAGACCGTTATAATTTATTAATATGAGATATATAATTACTTTTTTAACACTTTTAGCTGTGCCTGCATTTGCACAAGATTCCCTTGGTTATTTAGAGGGGAACAACGTGAAAGCCTTGCTTTCAAACAGAGGCATATTTTTTAATAATGATTCGTTGAATCGTGCTGCCTACGAATTTCCAAAAGGAGAGGGGAATTACCTCATTTACTCTAATGCATTTTGGTTTGGAGCAATGGATGTAGGCGGAAGTGTCAAAATGGCGTCTGAGTTATATGGTGGAACTGATATAGACGGTGAACCAATTCGTGATATTTATCCAGGGGCAATTACAGATGATGGAACAGCAGAGGCACCAGAGGTTCCATTTGCTGATGATGTTTATATTGTCTCTAAAGAAGAAATTTTATATCATGCAACCAACTACAATGTTTGGGATTATGAAGCACCTTACGCTATTACTAATTGGCCAGCACATGGAGATGTAACATTGGATTTGGCAGAAAATCTTGCTCCTTTTGCAGATTTAAATGGAAACGGTACCTATGAACCCGATTTGGGTGAATATCCTGAAATTAGAGGAGACCACGCAGCTTATATTATTGTAAATGATAAAGGCGGAGTGCATACCAATTCAGGTGGAGACCCACTGGGAATTGAGGTTCATTTTATGTTCTACCAATATGAAGATGCAGGTTACCTAGAGAATACAACCTTTGTTAATGTGCGTGTAATTAATCGTGGAACCAATAGTTATCCTGAATTTGTTGTAGGTAATTATATGGATTCTGATATTGGATTTTCTGCGGATGATTTTGCAGGATATTCAGCAGAGCATAATATGGTTTTTACATACAATGCTGACTTGATAGATGAAGGTGCTGGAGGAAGTCCAGGATATGGAGAAAATCCTCCTGCATTAGGACTTGTTGCATTAAATCATACACCAGCAGTACTTTGCACAACAGGGCCAGAACCTTTGTGGGTGCCTGTTACCGCAGTTGATTATTGGAACTTAATGACAGGTGCTTGGACTTGTATAGATGAGGATGGACCGTCAGGAGATCGTCGTATGTTTATGGCATCTGAACCGGTGTCGTTAAATTCTGGAGAAACATTGTGCTATGATTATGCTATTATTAATAGTAGAGTAGGCACACCCATTGAAAATGTTACCGAATTAACTGAGATTTCTGACGAAGTAATAGCTTTTCATGCAGCTGAACCTAATATTTATTGCGACTTTTTTGTCGGATTGTCAGAAGAGGTTAATGGAGCATTTGAGGTATATCCAAATCCTGGAAATGGTAATTTTGCTGTAACCGCTGAAGGAAATTATGATTTATCTGTTTTTACAATGGATGGTCGCCTAGTTTATAAGCAAAGTAATAATGCCGATAAAACGGCTGTTCAATTAAACGTTGCTTCAGGAACATATTTATTGGTAATAGAAAATGAAACGCAACAAATTGCGCAAAAGCTTGTGGTAGAGTAAAATTTATTTACTCATCTACATAATTACCATGTACCCATTTATCTTGAGTGGCACTAATTTTTAACCAGCGCCCTTCTTTTTTATAAATGTTTACTTTGTCGCCATCAGTTAAGGTATCTACTTTGTCAAAATTAGTTCCAGGTCCTTGACGAACGTTTAACACACGAGCACTGACTATGCCCGAATCTATAATTGCAGGTTCTATAGCAGATTCATTGACGTAATTACCATGCACCCATTGTTCTTTGGTTGCATCAATCTTTAGCCAACGCCCGTCTTTGGCATATACGTTAACATGTGTTCCTTTTTTGAGTGAACCACTGGTTTCGTAATTCGTTCCTGGTCCAGTTCGCACGTTTAAAGAGGTTGCGGTCACATCTCCAGATGCAATTATTGGAGTTGAGTCTTCTGCTTTATTATTTTGGCTAGCCTCTTTCCCTGGCAAAACCTGTGTTTTGGTCATTTGGTAAAATTGATCAACACGCTCCAAAGCTTTACTATATCCTCCAGTTCTGTCTTTTTCAATTTCAGATTTTGACTTGCCCCAACCTGTATTTGCATGAAAAGCTACACCAACGGCATCTTTCGTGTTGGTGGCTTCGTTTACATTATTCATATGGTAGAGCGATATTTTAGCATTTGGTCGGCTAAAAGCGCGCTTAAAATATCCAATAGCTGCTTCAGTTGCAGTTGGTAATTCATTTACTGTATCAGGATTGTTTACAATGTCCTTTGTGGTGTAAGTATTAATCTTTTCATAGTTTGATTTAAAGGTAATTTGATTCAATCCGCGCCCTCTATATTTATACCCTTCATTTGCTGCATTACCGTAGCGTCCGCCATATATTTTATTAAAAAATAATTCTGGGTTATTTTTTAATGCTGTAATTTGTTCATCTGTTAATCCACTTACACGGCTGCCAAATATTTGTCGTATTCTGCTGTTAGAGGTTCCTGAATAACCTCTTTCTGATTTAGGAATGAATGAACTTTCCTTAGAAATTACGGCTAAAATTCCTGCTTGAATAAATGGATTTGTAAAACCCAATTCTCCCATGCGTTTGATAATGTATTCAACGTTTTCTTTTTGTTGTTCGGTAAGCGTGAGTTGATTATTAGGCATAACTAGTAATGAGATTATTGGGTTTGTATTCTAGTCGTTCAATATACAAATATTATAAATAGTTGAAATGATCGATTTTAGGTTTTTAATCTTGCACGAATAACTTTTGAAGTATTGCGTTTAATAAACTCGTGCTTGAAACTTTATTAACAGGAGAATACATTGGTGAGTTTTGATTATTTTAGTCCTTTATTTTTAACCTACTACGCATGAAGTACACCCTTCTTATTTTTACTTATGTTTTCTTGTACGCTGGATTTTGTCAAAATTCAGAAGCAGAGAATTCAAAAATTGTCTATGAGTTAATTCAAGAAGATGTAAATATTACTGTGTCAGGAAATGACGTTTCTGTGGCGCATGCTATTTTAGAGAGAAAACGTTTTCATGATCAAGTAACCGCCAATTATGCTTCAGATCGTGTTTATCATGGATACTTTACAAAGGTTGTTGATCTTAAGGCATCAATTTCACATTTAAATTCAAAAGGAAAATATAAAACGCAAAAGATTAATGAAATTCCTGAAAAATCTGATTTTTCAGGGAGTACTTTTTATGATGATAATTCTTATTTCGAAATTGCTTACCCAAACATTGCTAAAGGGAGTAAATCTGAATTGACTTATAATATTGAGGTTAAGGATCCTCATTTCATGAAACGGTTTTATTTTTCAGAGTATTATCCGGTAGAAAACGCCGAGTATACCGTTACCGCTGACCCTGGTGTAGAAATTGGGTGGAAACTTTACGGAGATCAAAGAGAAAAGGTTGAGTATACCGAAACAATGGTTGATGGTAAAACGGTTCATAAATGGATCTTAAAAGATTCGCCGGCAATATTTTCAGAATCTAACGGACCCGGATATTTGCATAAAGCCACCCATATTGTGGTGTACATCAAAAAATATAATGGAAGTAACGGAGAGGTAAGTGTCCTAAGTGATGTCAATGACTTATTCAATTGGTATCAAACCTTCATTACAGATATTCGTAATACAAATAATGCTGATTTGAAAGAGCTAACGGCAAATGTTGTTGGGAATGCTGAAACAGACTTGGAAAAAGCGCAGCGCATTTTTTATTGGGTGCAAGATAATATTCGTTATATCGCCTTTGAAGATGGTTGGAGAGGATTTGTGCCATATCCAGCTTCTGAAATTTGTGATAAACGCTATGGCGACTGTAAAGACATGAGTCATTTAATGTATGAAATGATGAAAATTGCAGGAGTAAATGCTGAGCACGCCTGGGTGGGAACACGCAAATTGCCTTATACCTATGAGGAAACACCTTGTCCTA
Organism: uncultured Crocinitomix sp.; assembly: GCA_937139035.1. Taxonomy (GTDB): domain Bacteria; phylum Bacteroidota; class Bacteroidia; order Flavobacteriales_D; family Crocinitomicaceae; genus Crocinitomix. The sequence continues at coordinate 16,044 of CAKZPK010000030.1, forward strand.
GTGTTGACAATCATTTAATATTAACCTTAGTAATTGATGATAAGGTTTATGTTTTAGATGCGACAGATGCGAATACGCCATTCGGTGTGCCAACGTCATTTATTTTGTCCAAACAAATCTTGTTTAAATCCAAAACAGGAAACTATAAGTTGCACACGATTCCTGAATACACGGCTGATTATTGTACCGTTGTTGACGATATTAAAATAAAGTTGGAAGGAACTGTTGTAACTGGTATGGCCTCTAAAACAATTGAGACTTTTGAGTATTCTCGCTTTCATAATTTGCACGGCTCTGCAAATGTAGAAAAAGATGTTTTTTTAAGAGATTACTTACAGTTGGGGCAAAACAATTTTGAAATGTCTAATGTCAGTATTGATGAGATTGTCCCTCGTGCAAAATCAAAGATAAGTTTTGACTATCGAATTCCAAATTACGCTAGTTCTTTTGGGGAGCTTTCATTTGTAAACCTCAACCTTACTAAACCTTTTGGCAAAGCCATCCTTCAAAAGGATAGAAAATATAGCTACGAAATTAAGTACAAAAAGAAATGGCAATCAACCACCACTTTATTTGTTCCTATGGGCAATTCAATTACTACTATTCCTGATAATGTTTCCTTTGAGTCTGCGTACGGTTCATGTGTGGCAACTTATAAAATGAATGGAAATCAATTAGTTTATTCAAGAACCATTTCTATTGATGCATTATCGATACCAACGGATGGAATTGAAGAATGGAATGCTTTTATAAAACAACTCATAGCGGTTTATAATACAACTATAGAATTTAAATAATTATGAAAAATACAATTTTATTAATTGGCTGTTTGTTTTTTGCGGCGGTTGCAATTTCAGCACCAAAAGAGGCACCAGATACATCTTTTTGGCGAAGCGAGGGAGAACTGATTGAATTTAGTGAAGAGGACGTGTCATATGGTGATGCTACAATTTTTGAGGATAATAGATTCATCAATTATAAAATGAGAACGCGAGAAATAACTCGGCACAAAATTCTTTACATCAAAACGCAAGAAGGGTTAGATGATAATAATAAAGTAATTGTGTATGTTCCAAACGCAGGTTCAATTGTAAATATTAAAGCACGAAGTATTTCCAAAAATGGAGACGTTGTGGAGTTAAACCAAGATAATATTAAAGAAATTGAAGATTATTCTGACAATGGAAATTTAAAAGTGTTTGCAATTGAAGGTGCAGAGGTTGGTGGCCAAATTGAATATACTTATACACTTAGAACCCCTTTATATGATTCTGGAAAAGAAATGTTTTCTATGGATTATAAAACAAAGCATGCTTGTGTTTTAGTGCGTTGTTTTGCTGCGTTTAAAATTGACTCAAAAGCGTTCAATTGGGAGAATAAAAGAACTTATAATGAGACAGAGAATAAATATATTTTCGAAAATATACAGCCAATTTCAGAAGAGAAATATGCAACACCTTATGCGAATAGAGTTGCCGTGCAACACAAATTAGTTGGTAGTGATTATAGACAAACCA
>CAKZPK010000031.1 GCA_937139035.1 uncultured Crocinitomix sp.
GGCACTAATTAGTTCTGCTTTCTTAATTTCAGTTCCCAAACCACTACCATAAAAGAAAACTTTGTCCTCTTTTTGAATCGTAATTGTTTTTAACTCTTGTAGAAATGCTTTACTTTTTCGATTAGGATTATAACCAGATAGATGGAATTCTTGAACCTCATTTCCAATATCATTATTCTTTTCTCCAAGACACTCCTGCACCAGTAAGGTGGTTTTTGTGCTTCCGGATTCGAATAATAATAATTTGGCCATGGTAGCAATGTTTACGACAAAGTTTTGTAAAAGTTTCTATTCTCGGATTTTCAAAACTTTATGAATCAATATCTAAGACGGTATCTATTCATGAACCTACATGTTAAAACCATTAATCATGACTTATCAATACCTCTCTAATTATATACAAAAAACAAAGCGGCCTCCCCTATAGGAAGGCCGCTTTCAAATATTATATTCTTGTTTTGAACTATGCTTTTTTCAAGAAGTTAAGAGCTGATCCTGCTTTGAACCAATCAATTTGAGAATCATTGTAAGTATGATTCAACATAATTGTATCAGTAGATCCATCTGCATGAACAACCTCAAGTGTTAATTGCTTATCTGGAGCAAAGGCTGCTAAATCAGTAAAGTTGAAAGTATCATCCTCCCGAATTTTATCATAGTCAGCTTCGTTTGCAAAAGTTAAACCTAACATCCCTTGTTTTTTCAAGTTAGTTTCGTGAATACGAGCAAAAGATTTAACAATAACCGCCATAACACCTAAGTGACGTGGCTCCATTGCTGCATGCTCACGAGAAGAACCTTCGCCATAGTTATGATCACCAACAACAACTGATGCTACACCAGCAGCTTTATATGCTCTTGCAGTATCTGGAACTGGTCCAAACTCACCTGAAAGTTGATTTTTAACACGGTTAGCTTCTCCACCAAATGCGTTAATTGCACCAATCAAACAGTTATTTGAAATATTGTCTAGGTGACCTCTGTACTTTAACCATGGGCCAGCCATTGAAATATGATCTGTAGTACATTTACCGTGTGCTTTAACTAATAGTTTAGCTCCAGTAATGTTTTCACCATCCCAAGGAGAGAAAGGAGTTAATAATTGTAGCCTTTCAGAAGTTGGACTAACAATTACTTCTACGCCTGATCCATCCTCTGCAGGTGCTTGATATCCGTTATCTTCAACTTCAAATCCTTTTGCTGGTAATTCAACACCAGTTGGATCAGCCAACAATACTTCTTCACCGTCCTTGTTTGTAAGTGTATCCGTCAATGGATTAAAATCTAACTTACCTGAAAGTGCTATAGCAGCAACCATTTCTGGAGATGTTACAAATGCCATAGTATTTGGATTACCATCAGCACGTTTTCTAAAGTTTCTGTTAAATGAATGTACAATTGAGTTTACCTCTTGCTTATCTGCTCCTGCTCTATCCCATTGACCAATACATGGTCCGCAAGCATTTGTAAATATAGTTGTACCGTTTAATGAATTGAAAATGTCAATCAATCCATCTCTATCTGCTGTGTATCTTACTTGCTCTGACCCAGGATTAATTCCTAGTTTCGCTTTTGCTTCAACACCTTTATCTGTCGCATCTTTTACAATTGATGCAGCTCTTGTCAAATCCTCATAAGATGAGTTGGTACAAGAACCGATCAATGCCCATTCGATATCTGTAGGCCATCCATTTTCTGCAGCTGCAGTTTTCATTTCAGCAACTGGTGTTGCTAAATCCGGCGTAAATGGTCCATTTAAATGTGGCGTTAATTCATCTAAGTTAATCTCGATTAACTCATCAAAATATTGCTCAGGGTTTGCATATACTTCAGGATCTCCCGTTAAATGCTCAGCAACTGCATCAGCAGCTTCTACAACATCAGCTCTTCCTGTAGCAGTTAAATAACGTCTCATTGAATCATCATAACCAAAAGTTGAAGTTGTTGCTCCAATTTCAGCTCCCATATTACAAATGGTTCCTTTTCCTGTACAAGAGATTGAAGTCGCTCCTTCACCAAAATACTCTACAATTGCACCAGTTCCGCCTTTAGCAGTTACAATGCCTGCAACTTTTAAGATAATATCTTTAGGTGCTGTCCAACCGCTTAATTTCCCAGTTAGTTTTACCCCAATTAATTTTGGGAATTTCAATTCCCATGGCATACCTGCCATAACATCAACAGCATCTGCTCCACCAACACCAATCGCTACCATTCCTAAACCTCCGGCATTTACAGTATGTGAATCTGTTCCAATCATCATTCCTCCTGGGAATGCATAATTTTCTAAAACAACTTGGTGGATAATTCCTGCACCTGGTTTCCAAAATCCAATTCCGTATTTATCACAAACTGAACTTAAAAAATCAAAAACCTCACCATTTGTGTGGTTAGATCTTTCCATATCTGCAGCTGCTCCGTCTCTTGCTTGAATCAAGTGATCTGCATGTGCTGTAGATGGTACAGCAACTTTAGATTTACCTGCTTGCATAAATTGCAAAAGCGCCATTTGTGCAGTTGCATCCTGCATAGCTACACGATCTGGATCAAAATCTACATAAGACTTTCCTCGTGTATGAGGAGCCGTTAATGGATTATCCCATAAGTGGGTATATAGAATTTTTTCCGCTAAGGTCATTGGTTTACCTAAAACTTCTCTCGCCTTAGCGATACGTTCTGGATAAATTTCATATACCTTTTTGATCATGTCAATGTCGAATGCCATATGTTGTTTTTTACTAGTTTTTTAAAATATAATTGGGTTGCAAATTTAATGAATTCAAGACTTATTGAAAAGTATTTTTAGATTTATATTCTCAATAGCCATTAAGTAGTATCATTTTTCGTATAAAAGTTGAATGAAACAAGCCTTAATTTAACACTCAAAAGATTTATAATGACACATTTCGAACGCTTAATAAAAATGTATGCTAAAGCACCAATTCATAACTTTTACAAAAACATAGATTTAAAAGTTGAGGCGAATAAAAGCTCGGTTTCATTACCAATTACGCCCGATTTCTTTCACGGCGGAATGTCAACGCACGGTTCTGTATATTTTAAATTGCTTGATGATGCGGCCTATTTCGCTTGTCAGTCGGTTATTGAAGATTTTTTTATTGTAACCACAAATTTTAATGTGAACTTATTACGTCCAATAACAAAAGGAACTGTTACTGCAATTGGTCAAATGGATTTTTCTTCAAAGCAACTTTTTACAGCAACAGCCGAACTATTTGACGAACGAGGAAGGTTGTGTGGCAAAGGACAAGGACAGTTTATGAAAAGTAAACTGCCTTTATCAGCTGTTGACGATTATTAACTAATCCCCCAATACAATTTGCAAACTTCCTTGTCCTACAAGGTCTGTACTATTGTCTGCTTTTGCAACATATTTGTAGAAGTAAACTCCTGCTGTGCAAGGATCACCGTTTTTATCTGTTCCATCCCAGCCATCATTAATATCATTCATTTCATGCACAACAATTCCCCAACGGTTAACAATTACGCATGTAAATTCTGCTATTGAAGCGGCTTTAAATTCAAATGTAAACTCATCATTTATGCCATCTCCATTAGGCGAGAATATATTTACATCATCAAAAGAAATAGGTTCATAAACTGTAATGACTTTGCAAGCTGTGTCTGCACAACCATTTTTATTTAAGGCTATTAAACAAACATCAACATAGTAAGTTTGGCCTTGTGGCGTGTAAATCGTATCAAAAACTTCGAACACATCATGGCTCACTTGCCAACCTGCATTTGGATTATCTAAACTCCATAAGAATGTTGTGTCCGCTCCTGGATCATTTGGATTAGCATAGTTACTTGATTCATTCACAAACTCTACTTCAATTGTTGCTGTTCCTTGACAATCTGCATTTAACTGATCTGAATTAACAGTAAAAGCAGCTATTGGATTTAACGAATCTAAATAAAGTGCCTCTTGCAGAATACACCCGTTTGCATCTGTTGCGGTGAGTTCATAATTTCCTGGATTAAGACCTCCCCATGTACTATTGATAGACTCTTCTCCATTATCTAAATTCTTCCAAACATATGTATAACCTGGTGTTCCTCCATTTGCAGACCCGAAAACTACTCCGTTTCCATTTTGATATTCATGCAAACGACAAAATGCATGCTCAAAACCAAATTCTGGAAAGGTCATTTCTGTAGGTTCGGTTATGGTAAAGTCAAATACCTTTGAACAACCATTTTCATCATTAATAGTTACGGTATAATCACCAGCGCCCATTGCCCAAGTTGAATCTTCTCCTATCCCACTATTTCCTCCTGGATTTGGATTCCAGATATAACTGATCATATCATCACTACCTGTGTAATTAATTACATCCGTTACCACAGCAACACCAGTTTCATCTCCAAAACATAAAGGATCAAATAAATCAATTTCAATATCTAATTCGCCTGGCTGCGCTAAATAAACAGAATCAATTCCTGAACATGAGGAACCATCTGATACATTTATATAATACCAACCTTCACCTAAAGTGTTTGCCGTATTACTATTATCTTCATTTAGCAAGTTATCATCTGCATCTGTAATCTCATAAGTTAAATCATCTCCACCTCCTAGTGTGCTAACTGTTACAGACCCATCTGTAAATCCGAAACAAGTTGGATCATTAAAGATGAGTTCCAATTCAATCACATCTGTCATTGTAATTTCCAACTCATATGTGGCTGAACAACCACCTGCAGTAGTCACCGTAAGTGTAACTGTATAAGTACCTCCGTCAGCATAAGTGTGCGCAGGATTTTCCTCATCAGAACTAGTTCCATCTCCAAAATTCCAATCCCACTCTGTAATTGTTCCTGGATCTCCTACTGTAGATAAATCATTAAATTGAACTTCAGATTCAACACAACCTCCTGTTCCTCCATCTTCAGATGAAAGTCCATTTACAACAAATTCAAAATCACAAACAGGCAATGGTGAAACCGTTACATCAACACTTGCTGTATTAACACAACCAAATTCATCCGTTCCTGTCACGGTATAAGTTTCTGTTCCTATTGTTAAAGGTTCAAAAGCCACATCATCTTCCACTCCCATATCCCATTCATATGTATCTGCTCCACCACCGTTAAAAGTTACTGTTTCTCCTAAGCAAACCTCTTCTGGGTCTGCTGTAGCGGTAACCTCCGGTAAATCATGCACAGTAATATCTACCGAGAAAATACAATCCAAATCATTATCACTAGTTGCTGTGTAAGTTGTTGTGCCTAGTGGTGGTTCAAAAGCCTCACCATCTACTACGCCACCATCCCAAGTAATCACACCATCATTAATTGAAGTTGCAGTTAAAGTAACAGTCTCTCCAATACAGATATCAGTAGCTGAAACAGTAGTAATCAATTCGTCACAGTCAGGGTCCACATCATCCTCACTGAAAGAGATATTCCAGAAGTTACCATTAATCCCTGGAGATCCTTCATATTTAAAGGCTACAGCCATATCCGTTGCATCAGCCGTAAAAGTCAATTCTTGCGCCGACCAACTATTGTCCGTCCCACCAGAAAAAGGATATAAATAATCTACGCCTCCTACAGTTATCTGTAAAGTACCATCAAATAATGTTGGAGTTCCTCCCGCGTTTGACCGCATCTCTGCCATATAAAAATTCAATGTATACTCTACACCAATTGTCATATCGCTTATTGTAGTACCAACAACTTCAGTATAAAAGCCAGTAACCCAACGCGTATGTCCGTTTGGTGGATCAACTGGTGAATCTTCCCATGGATACGTAGCCCATCCGGCCCAATAATCTTTATTTGAAATATCTGTAGATCCAACAATAATAGTCCAACCTGTAGGTGCAGCTGCATCATCCTCAGGAGAACTATTCGTTGGTAAAATTGTTTGCGAATTTACGTTAATTGTACCTAAGAAGAATACACAAAACAGTAAATACAAAGACTTAAAAGTTAGGGAACTATTTGATAAATTATGATTCATATTATCTTTAATAAATGACATTTTTAATCGTGGGTAAGAATAAAGACATCATTTAATAAGTAGTTTAATCGTTCTTGATTAATACTTTAACACCTATTTACAAAATGTAATTATTCTTTTTAAAATTCACTTACCTAGTTATTCGATTTGGGTTGAATAATTTGGTTCAGTAATTAAACGAAAAAAAAGACCTAAAAGTTGTCCCAAACATGAAATCTGGGCTCAATTAATCAAAGAATAACCTATTTATTAATCTTCATCCAACAATATATCACTATCAGCATGGAACCAATTAATAGAAATAGAAGAGCATTTATTCTCCTGCTGCTCATATATTTTAAATGCAACAGTTATCAAAAAATCATCAGAGTCGTATGAAAGTAATGTAACTCCCTCAGCAGAAACTGCCTCTTCAGCCGGAGCTCCCAATTTTCCCTTTATATCTTTTGCTGACATTCCAAACCAAACAACATCACATGGATCAATTGAAAATTCTTGCACGGCTGCTTCTAGATCTGCATCAAAATTTTCTCCCAGGCTAATGACTTCCATGAAGATGGTGTTAATCTTACCTGTTTTTGCATTTACCCAAACTGAAATTGGAACACGATTAACACGATTAAAAGAATAAATGAAGGAGGAAGAATCACTTGTAAAGGCTCCTCCTGTAAATTTGCCTAGCTTACTTTCCAAAAGATGTTCTTCTGTTCCATAATCAATTCCTAAAAACCGATTAAAATCAACCACCTCATTATTTGAACAATCCACCTCTGTCTCTCCCCCTCCTCCGCACGCACTAATACTTAACGATAGTAAAACGGGAATGATGTAAATAAGAAGGTGCTTCATGTTGTGACAGTTAGTTTTACAAATATACGTTTTTGACGAATAGTTTTTTCTATTCGATAATACGCGTGAAACATGCTATTTATTGCAAAGCAATTTTGCTTATATCAGTCAGGTTTACGATAGAATCAAGGATTGCTACATTTAAAATCATATTCAATTTACGGTATACTTATTGCATTATCTTATTTAGAAACGCATGTAACTCACCTCTACATGGATAAAACAATAAACTATGCTACTCGCAAATTTGAATACAAAAATTAAGAAGCAAAAGACAAAAGGACTTAGCGCAATTGATCAAAACTTGTTAAAGTTAGGACCAAAATTAAAATATGCTCTAATTACTAAAAAGGGTTCGTAGCAAATACGGACACTTCTGGAATGAATCCTCTGCGATCCATCTTTAACGTTGCTATAAGTACATCTGCAATTTCTTGCGGTCGTAATTTATTCTCCTCTAACGGACGCTCTTCACGATTCTCGGCGCTAAATGCTGTAGGTACTTCTGAGGGGTTAATTTGAATTACGCGCACATTATGCGGTCTTAATTCTGCCTGCCAACATTGGCTCAACGCTCTTAATGCAAATTTTGAAGCGGCATAAATACTTCCCATTTTGAATCCTTTCATTGAAGCAGTTGAAGCTATATTTACTATGTCACCGTAGTTTTGTTTCTTGAATATTTTTGCTGCATGAGAAGCCATCATAGAAGCTCCAAATACATTAATTTCAAAAACATGTTTCATTTTCTCACGGTCCATCTCATCAATCGCAGCCCAATCTCCAATTCCAGCATTATTCACCAAACCATCTAATGTGCCAAACTTGGTCATCACAAAATCAAATAGTGCTTCAATATCTTTGTCACTTGCAACATCTGCATGAAAAACTGTAGCGTTAATTTCATTTCCAACGCGGTTCAATTTTTCCAAGTTTCTTCCTGTAATTACTACCTTAGAACCATTCTCGATTAAAGCGATTGCCATTGCTTTCCCTAATCCAGAACTCCCTCCTGTTACTATATATACTTTATCTTTTAATTCCATTTTTTAATTTTAAATGTTTGTCACTTTTGAACAAAATTATTCAATTTAGTTCCCTTATCAAATTCCGTGAACAGGAATTTAAAATCGAATTCATTATCCTGAATGATTTCGTATTGTTTGAGAATTGTTTTTAATCCTTTGCGCCCTCCAAAATCGCCTAAATAGAAAAGAAAAAGTTTATTCAAAACTATTTTATCGTTTTCAACCGATACTTCTTGATTTAAGTAAGCTAATGTTGCATCCTCTAGCTCTGCATTTACATTTTTCGCCGTTAAGGGATAGATAATTGGGCAACTTATGGCGCCACAGTTTAAAACGAAATGAATGCGATAATCCAACTCTTGAACCCGTAATGATTTCTCCCAATTTTTAGAAAAAGGTTTGTTTAAATAACCCAAACTTAACTTCCATTTTGAGCGCCTTAAGATGACATGCTCAATGTCATCAAAACTCAACTTTAACCCCAATAAATCAATTTGTTTTCGCTTAAAAAAAATGCTATTGCTTATTTGTAAATCAGCCTTATTTTTGGCAGCCATAATTTGGAAATAGCTATTATACACATTCACCCAAAACACTTTTTTATCAGCATCAGATTTAAGTTCGGTAATTGCGTCTTGAAGCGAAAAAGTATTGAACAGGTTTAAGATTCGAACAGTTTCGCTACTTTGTTTTTTTTTGACGGCTTGCAAAAGGGCATTGGAGCAGTCTAGTAGCATATCTTTACTTAGTCGGAGCTACCGCAAATAACTTACAAATAAAAGAAGTGTTTATTCCAAAACCATATTTGCGTTCTGATAAACAACCAATTACCTTACTTATATTTAGCTGCTTTTAAGACAAATTAGAAAGCAGAAATAGGAGTATTATCAACCAATCTTAGCCCCTATAAAAAAGCACCATCTAAGCCCCTATTTTTGCTAAAAAAATGCTATCTTTGCACCACTTAATTCAGATAGCTATGTCAGAGCAAAAAGAAGTTTTGAATTCATTAGATCAAAAATATAGAGAAGAAGTTTTAGCCGATTTCCGATTGGCCCGTGTTTCAAGAGAAACGTCTTTAATGGGACGTAGAGAGGTTTTGGGAGGAAAAGCCAAATTTGGAATTTTTGGAGACGGAAAGGAGATTGCTCAAATAGCAATGGCCAAACAATTTAAAAACGGCGACTTTAGATCAGGTTATTATCGTGACCAAACCTTTATGATGGCCATTGGTGCGTTAACCGTTCAGGAATATTTTGCTGCTTTATATGCACACACTGACATTGAGAAGGAACCAGCATCAGGTGGACGCCAAATGGGTGGACATTTTGCAACAAGAAGCTTAAACGCGGATGGGAGCTGGAAAAATTTAATGGAGCAAAAAAATAGCTCTGCAGATATTTCTCCTACAGCAGGTCAAATGCCTAGATTGGTAGGATTAGCACTTGCATCAAAGGTATACCGCAACGATAAAGCGTTGCATGGCATGACTAATTTCACGGATAAAGGAAATGAAGTTGCTTTTGGTACTATTGGTGATGCGAGTACATCTGAAGGTCCATTTTGGGAATCGATAAATGCTGCGGGTGTTTTACAGATTCCGTTTGCAATGTCTATTTGGGATGACGGTTACGGAATTTCTGTACCAAGAAAATATCAAACGACTAAAGGAAGTATTTCTACAGCATTATCTGGCATGCAACGCACAAAAGATAATCCTGGTTACGAAATTTTTAAAACTAAAGGATGGGATTATCCAGACCTTTGCGAAACATACCAAAAAGCAATTAAGCTTTGCCGTGAAGAGCACATACCTGTGATGATTCACGTAGAAGAGGTGAATCAACCTCAAGGACATTCAACTTCTGGATCGCATGAGCGTTACAAGTCTGAAGAGCGATTGAAATGGGAAACTGAAATGGACTGCATTGAAAAATTCAAAGCATTTATTTTAGAAGCTGAAATTGCAACTTTAGAAGAGTTGGAGACGATTGAAAAAGAAGCAAAAAAACAAGTTAGAGAAGAAAAAGGAAAAGCCTGGAAAGAATTTAACGGACTAATTGACAACGACCTTAATACTATTGTTCAATTATTGAATCAGTTAGCGGGTGAAAGCAGTAATAAAGTATTTATTCAAAAAATTGCGGATGATTTAAAGGCCACAATGGGCCCAATTAAACGTGATATTTTTTCTGCTGCTCGAAAAGCTTTACGTTATACCAGAGGAACAAGTTCTCCAGCTAAAACAGCAATTATCAATTG
>CAKZPK010000032.1 GCA_937139035.1 uncultured Crocinitomix sp.
GTGCTTCAATGCTCAGCTGTTTATGAACATCCTCTTTGTCTTTAAATTTTTCCAAATAATCAGGGAAGTCATCCTCCTTATTGACATACCCCAGCAAAACAGCTTTTTGATTATTCAAGATATAGTCTGTAATGGATTCAAATATAGCCGCTTGATTTTCCACAAAATAATTAAGCGCTATTTGCTGCTCTTTTGTGGGCTCTTTTCTTTCCTCATCAAATCCTTTATCAACAGTAATTGCTAACCAATTCTCCCAAATCTCATTGGGATCAATAGCTTGATTTGAAAATATATGTTCTGTATAGAGTTCGTGAGGTTCGCTATCACTGAAATCAATCTGATAATTCATAGATTAAATCTAACACAAAATTATCAAACAAGAATTCAACAATCTCTTGTCATTAAACCATCAATAGTAAATATCCTAAAATTGATCCACCTAAAACAATCCAAATTGGGTTTGATTTTTTAAGCCCGAAAACTAAACCAAAAGCAAGTACTGCAATAATTGCACTACGCCAATCAAAAATCCACTCCCCGTCTGTGTAATTAAGAATGGTTTCTCTTGCCATTTCAAATAGCACCACCAACATAACTGCAACAGCTGCCATATTAACTGCATCTAAAAAATAACGCAACATTGGAGATTTTCTCATGCGCGGAATTAATGGATTTAGGATTAGTACGAAGAGAAAAGAAGGTAAAAAGATTCCTGCAGTTGCACCAAGAGCACCCCAAAATCCAGACATTTGATAACCAATAAAGGTAGCTGTACTTAAAACAGGCCCAGGGGTAAATTGACCTACAGCAATTGCATCAATTAACTCTTCTAATGTTAAATATCCAGTATCAACAAGCTCAGCTTGCAAATAAGCAAAAAGCACATAACCACTTCCGTATAGAATGGCTCCAACTTTTAAAAAGGTCCAAAAAACAGTAGCAGAGGTTATGGCTGCGGAAGCTGGAGCAGAACTACCCACTAATAAAAATGGTAACCAAGATTTTGTTTCCTTTTTGTCGGACGAAATTCCGTTTTTAGCTTTAAAATAAAGCATACCAGTTATACCTGCAGTTAATAAAGCTACCACTTCATGCACATCAAGAAAACAAGCTACAACTACTAATGCTCCTATCACTCCCAACTCCGTGCTTTTAAGTGCTTTTTTTCCTAGTTTAAAAATTGCTCCAGCAATTATTGCCAAAACTGCTGGCTTAATTCCGTATACAAAGCCCTCTACTTCTGGCAATGAACCATAAGTAACATAAAGCCAAGCTAAAACCCCAGTAATGACCACTGCAGGGAATACAAAACAAATTCCGGCAACAAATAATCCTAATTTCCCTGCACGCTCATGTCCGCAATGCATTGTCATTTCAGTTGAATTTGGACCAGGAATTAAGTTAGTTGCCCCCATCAAATCCAAAAAGTATTGTCGATCCATCCACTTACGCTTATTCACTACTTCTTCCTCCATCATTGCTACATGCGCCGCTGGTCCTCCAAATGCAAAGCAACCTAACTTAAAAAATACAATCGCTACTTCCTTTAATTTATCTGATTGTGACATATTTTATTTTTTTCAAAAATATCCTGTACTCCTTAATTCTATGTTAACCTAATGTTAACAATTTAGAGAAGTTATTTGTTCCATAAAAAATACCACTTTAGCCTCCCAAAGTGGTATTAATTTAATTTCAATTCGTTTCTATCTTAAAAGTGGATATCCATTTGTAATCTCCAGAATAGAATATCATCTTTTCCTCCATTTGGAGCTGTACTATTAGCAAATCCTTTCTCTCTATAACTTAAGTCTGTTTGTACTTTTAATTTGTGACCAACAAAATATTTTGAAAGCCCTAATGTGTACTCTGTTTCGTTATTACTTACGCCAACTTCAGGTGTAATCATTGTGTAACGCCCAGTAACCTCAACATTGTTTTTGAACATCCAACCTGCCTGAACATTTAAACCTGTTCCTACATAGTAAGTTCCTACAACTAAAGATGTATCCACATTATCATAAACATTAATTTCACCATCAGCAGTTGTTTTGTTAGCGTATTCGGCCATGATTGAAAGACCTTTATACTTGAACATTAAATCTGCAAATACTGTGTTTAATGTTTTTGCGTTACCGTAAGAACCATCTTCATTATAAATGAAGCTACCACCTTGACCGCGTTCTCTTGCTGCACGATCATTAATATCATACGTGAATCCTAGCGCTAATTTTGGTTTTTCTTCGCGTTTAATTGCTGCTCCAACATAGTCTCCTTTCGACTGAAATTTACCAAATGGCAACATTTCAACTCTGAACGTATAATCATACCCACCAATATTGTTAGTAGTTAAGTTTCTTCCTTCGCCTTGCGTAAATGCAGCCACTTCTTTTACAATGAAATTATTTCCAATTTTAAAGTGGTGCTTTAATTGAACCCCCATATCACGATCGATATTAAAACGGCTGTTTAAGCGAGAACGATCAACCAATTGTAAGTTTGCTGAAGAGATAACACGTTCTCTATTCCCAGGTAATTTAGCTTGTCCGGCTTTTAAAGAGAAGTTTCCATAAAAGTTCCAATCTACAAAGGCATCTAAAATGAAACGAGGCGCATTATTATGTTCAGAATCGATTCCTCCACCAATGTCTCTATTGGTTAAACCAAACTCCATTTTATATTTCAATTTTGGTGTAAAAGCATATCCGTTAAACTTGAATCTTGAACGTCTAATTAAAAAATTACTTGATAAATCTTCTACATAGCCAAAGTCATCATTTCTAACATCCCAATTTGCAGACATTAAAGTTTGAAAACGAA
>CAKZPK010000033.1 GCA_937139035.1 uncultured Crocinitomix sp.
AACTATCTCAAGATATTTGATTTTGTTGAAAAGCAAAAAAAATATAATGAAGAGGAGTTAAAAGAGCATTTTAAAGCCGAGACTTTTATTAAACACCTCCCATCTGAAAAAAATCATTTGTACCGCCTCATATTAAAGAGTTTGCGTGCTTATTATTCAGATCAATCAGTTAGTTCTCAACTCAAACAAGAGATTAAGAACATTGATATTTTGAATCGTAAGGCATTATATAAAGAGTGCAGCAAGTTTGTAAAGCGGGCCAAACAATTGGCAGAGGAATATGAGAAGTTTTATTACTGGTTTGAATTAATTAACTGGGAAAAACGACTGTTAGAAGAAGCTTACGAGTCAGGTATTTTTACCAAAAATTTAGATGACTTAATTACTGAAGAGGAGGGGGTAGTAGATAAATTAAGAAACTTGGCAGAATATCATGTACTCTATTCACGTATCAATTACATCTTCCGCAGTGGCGGATTTACACGTAATGAGCAAGAACGTGAAGTTGTAAATGAAATTGAAAATTATCATCTAATAAAAGGAAAAAACACGGCACTATCAACTCGTGCAACAACCATTTGTTATTATATAAAAGGGGTGTGTAGTGCGAGCAAGCGTGATTATGAAGATGCATTAATCTTTTTCCGCAAAGCTAAATCTGTCATGGAGCGCAAATCAAAAATTAGAGATGATTTGCAGCAAAGATATATTGCCACGCTTAATTTTTTAATGCTGTGTTATATTGATACGTATGATTTTAAAAATGCTGAATCAATAGTTGGAGAAATAAAAGCCCTAAAAGGAAAAAAAGCTTTTGGTGCTTTAGATTCTAAAGTGCGTTTATTTACAGCTACGCTCATTGGCGAATTATCATTGAATAATAGAAAAGGACAATTTCAAAATTCAATAGATTTAGTTCCTGACGTAGAGACAGGGTTAGATTTATACGAAGAGAAAATCAATAAAGAGAAACAATTACTTTTCACTTATAATATTGCTTACGCTAATTTTGGTATTGGTGATTATAGAACAGCCTTGCGTTATATAAACGAGGTGTTAAATGACAACGAGAAGCAATTGCGCCAGGACATTTATTCCTTTGCACGAATCTTTAACCTCATCATCCATTTTGAATTGCAAAACATGGACTTTTTAGAGTATGATTTAAAGTCTGCAGCACGTTATTTAAATAAATACGATAAGGATTATCAAGTTGAAAAACTCTTTATAACACATATTAAACTCTTGTCTCGAGAAGAGGAAATTTCTGCTCAAAAAGCCATATTCGTTAAGTTTAACGAAAAGTTAAAAGAGCTATTGAAAATAGAGCGTGAAAATGTAATTCTAGAATATTTCGATATCCTTGCTTGGACCAACTCTAAAATTGAAGATATGTCATTTGCAGAAGCAATTCAAAAAAGAATAACTGCCGTTTAAGGTTTAGTTAAACGGTACAATCTTCGCAACTTCTAATCCATAAGCATGCACAACAGATGTGTTCATACTCGTGTTGTTAGTGATTAATGATAAACGTTCAATATTTAAGTCACGCAAAATTTGTGCACCAATACCGTAGTCTTTTTTGTCAGATTTTGGTTGGTCATTATCACCATTGCTATAAGCTTGTAATTTTTCAATTAAGCCTATTTGCTTTTCTTCTTGTTGAATAAATACTAAAGCACCTTTACCGTTCTCTTCAATCATTTTTAAAGCAGCACTCAATTGCGATTGCTTGTCAGATCGAATAGCGTCTAATAAGTTATGCGTAAATGAAGAAGATTCTACACGAACCAATACTTCATCACCTTTTTCCCAATCACCCTTGTAAATTGCTAAGTGCTCATCATCAGTAGTTGTTTGTTTGTAGGCTACCATTTTAAAGTTACCCCATACCGTGTTAAAATCAACCTCTACAGATCGTTCAATTAAAGACTCATGCTTCATTCTATAAGCAATCATGTCCGCAATCGAAATTATTTTAAGATCAAACTTTTCGCCAACCTCAACTAGTTGTGGCAAGCGAGCCATTGTTCCGTCTTCATTTAAAATCTCCACTAAAATTCCTGCGGGTTGTAAACCTGCCAAACGCGCTAAATCAATAGCAGCCTCTGTGTGTCCTGCACGGCGCAATACACCACCAGTCTTTGCCTTTAGCGGAAAAATGTGTCCAGGTCTGCCTAAATGAACAGACAAAGTATCTTTTTCAGTTAATGCTTTAATCGTTTTTGATCTATCATGAGTTGAAATACCCGTTGTACAACCTTGCCCAATCAAATCTACCGATACAGTAAATTGCGTATTGTGTAATACCGTATTATTGTTTACCATCATGTCTAACTCAAGCGCCTTGCAACGCTCCTCAGTTAACGGGGCACAAATCAGTCCGCGTCCGTTAGTAGCCATAAAGTTAATCATGTCAGGTGTCACCATTTCTGCCGCAGCAATAAAATCACCTTCATTCTCTCTATCCTCGTCGTCAACAACAATAATAATTTTACCTGCTTTAATATCAGCAATGGCATCTTCGATTTTATCTAGCTTAAAACTCATAGTCAAAATTTACGGTGCAAAATTAACGTTTATTATCCTTTTTCTGCAACATTTAAAAGGCTTTATCTATCCTTCTTAAACACATCAGTCTCAAATTGGTTGTTGTCACAGGTAGTTTTATTTTTTTTCTTGCCGCCTTTGCTGCGTAAAATGCAGCAAATCGGGCTTTTCGCTGTAGTCTTTTTTTATTAAAAAACTACAGCATCTTTATTAATGAAATGAAAAAGAGCTGCCGCTGCAATCCCTGGCGGACTATAATTTGAAGTTTTAGTAAATAGATTGGTAAAATTTAGTTGCGTAAAAAGAAATTTACTCTGTTAAAACCTTCTCTTCTTTAATTAAATAATCACAAAAATCTAATGAGGATACTAAATAACTGCGTAAGCTTCCATAAACTTCTTCGCCTGGAATCCAGCTAGCAAATTTCCAATATTCCCATTCAGCATATTCATGAGCAGGGGGAATCAAAAGAAACTGCTGTTCTTCATGTAGCCCTCCAACAAGTATTGCTCGGTCATATTTGTCACCGTTTTGCGTTTCGTATGGGCTTTTAGAACCCCAAATTTCGACTAAAAGTGGTATTGAATTGTAGAGATAATCAATTTCATTGATTGGGATGAATGAAGGTTCAATACCATTTACATCAGGGAAACCATTTGAAATTTTCAAGAACTCCTTATAATCTTCTGGTAATTCCACATTCAATCTTTTTTCAGCAAGTAAAATTTCTTGATCTGTGGCAGGAGAGTGACCAATCCAATTTGCACGCAGTGTATCAAATTCGAGATCACCAATTTGTAAAGCTTTGTTTGAAAGATTTATGAGCAATTCTTCCAAGCTATAATTACTGTATTTTGAGGAGTCTGATTCAAATAAGTCAATTGGTGTATTTTTTTGATGTTCAGAGAAATGGTGCTTACCATTTATATCATTGCAACTATGCACGAATAATACAGCGAATATTAAGTAGAATCCAATTCTATTAATCGTTTTATTACTCACCTTGCATTACTTGTTCAAGTTTTTCTACAGACTTTGCCCAATCAAACTTATTGTTGACAAATGCACGCCCATTTGCAGACAAGCGCTCCCATTTTTCTTTGTTGTCTAATAATTCAATAACTGCAGCAGCAAATTCTTCCGCCTTGTTTGCAATTATGGCTGACTCATTGTGCACGGCTTCTAGCGCATTGTTGGCTAAAGGTGTTGTTATGGCTGGCAATCCCATTGCCATTGCTTCCAATAATTTGTTCTGTAATCCTGTTCCAATAAAAAGAGGTGCTAAAAATAGTTTGCCTTGCGCATAACTGTCTTTAATGTCCTCAACCCAACCCGTTACTACAATTTTGTCATCAACAGCCAAGTCAGTAACTCTTTGGTGTGGGCTTGCGCCCGAAAGTAAAATTCGTGTATTAGGATTCGTCTTTATTAAAATAGGATAAACTTCGTTTACAATATATTCTGCACATTCAACATTGGGCGGGTAGTTCATGTTACCCGTAAATACAATATCAAATGCACGTTCTACAGCTTTGTTATAAGTGCTAAATTCACTTGAGATACCATTCTCAATAACTGCAATTTGCTCTTTTTGCGGATGATTGATAAAGCCTTTGTCTTGTTCTGAAATTATGGTGTGATGATTGAAATAATCAAAAATTCTATTTTCATATTCGGCTAACCTTCTCCCTTCAATTAAAAACAATTTCTTCTTAATTCCACTATTAATTTCTGCTCTTCTATACATGCCTTTGCTCAAGGCATCCATATAGTCTAACGTTTTCGGAATGTCATGAATGTTTTTTACGTATTCAGTTGTTCGAATTAATTGGCAGTAAATATGATCGGGCTTTACAGTGCTAATTATTTTTCCAATTTTTTGCTGTATAGATCGTTGAAAGAAATAGCCCGTTTGGTAAGGTTTATTGGTAAATAATTGTTTAACTGTATTCCAATAAATAAGGGGCTTTTTAAGTTTGAAAATATGATTTTCAGTACAAAAACTGTCTACCTCATCAATCCAACTTTGCTTTATAGGTTTGTCCGTTAATGAACATAAAATAACCTCATGTTTTTTGCTCAGTTCTTTTAATTGATGGTAGGCTCTTAGTTTATCACCTTTTTCAAGCGGATACGGAAAGCGAGATAAGAGAACAACAATTTTCATTCGGTACAAAAATAGCAGTTAACTTAAAAGCGTTTGATAAAAATCAATGAGGTTATCAATAATTTTATCATTATCGTAATGCGTTTCGATCAATTTTCGAGCATTGTCACCAATTTCTTTAACCAAATTTGAATTATTGATCAATTTTTGAATGGCTGCAACAATTTCTTCTGCAGTATCGGCAATAATAATATCAACGCCGTGCGTATAATTAATGCCTTCCGCACCAATTTTAGTTGTAATCACAGCTTTTCCCATTCCCATGGCTTCAATTATTTTAACTCTCATTCCACTACCAGAGAGTAGGGGAGCAATCATAATTTCATGTGCTGCCATAAATTGTATGGCGCTATCTACTTCTCCGTGTACAATTAGTTTATCATTGCTTTGTTGGCTAATGTATCCAGGCATTTTTCTACCTGCAAGGTGCAAACTCACATCCATTTGTGCCAATTGTGGCCAAATATCATCTAGCAACCAATTTATTGCTTCTTTATTCGGTTCCCAATCCATAGATCCAATATGAAAAAGTGAATGGGGGACAGTTTCCGTATCATTGTCAAATGGATATTTATCTAAATCAATTCCAAACGGAATTGTTTTTAAAGGAGGATCACATTTTAGCAATTCATAACGAGATGTGTCTTCAAAGCTAATAGCTGCAATTGCGTCAACCTCATTAATGGTTTGGTATTCGTACTTTTTTAATTTGGATGCCAGGTGCTTTAAATAAAGTCGCTTTGCTGTGTTTCCTGTTGAATTGGCCAAACGGTCCCAAATTAAATGCTCTAAATTATGACTTCGCAGTACCATTTTTGCAGTGCTATATTTCCTTATCGTGCTAATATAAGGGGCCATAAAAAGCCTCTCCAACTCCACCATTTCAAAATCTCCGTTTTCTAATAACTGTATCAATCGTTTATTAAAATCAGGCGAAAAAAAACGACTAACATTATACGAATCAGATGTTACAAGGGCAGAAAAGGCATCAATAATATTGACACGAGTGTCAACAAATACTCCTTCAATAGCTGTTACATTTAAAAAATCATTGGAGAAATTCGCTTCGTCAAACGGATGCTTTTGCGTAGCAACAGTCAGTATTTTTAGATCGATATCTTTTTCAAGTAGTCCGGTTGCAATGTTGTTAATTGCAATGCAACCACCATCTATGATAGGCTGCGGAGGTTTATTACTGAGCTGTAAAACTTTCATTTATGCAACGCGTTGCTTTTATAGTTTAGACGCTCGAAAGTTAGTGTTTATTTTGGCTCAATTGGCTTATCAATCGTTTTCTTTTCCAATTAATTTTCTAAAAAACTTCTTGTAAACATCACGGTCAAAAAGCGCTGAATCATTCGCTGCTTTATAGGTTAAGAATATACCAATTGGCGTGAGAATAAACGCACTTAACCACATTCCTTTCCAGACCGTAACTAATCCTGATTCAACTACATTTTCGCCTGAAATCATGAGTATATAATAGAGTAAGAAAAAGAGCGTAGCAAAAACAAGCGGGGCGCCTAAACCTCCTTTACGTATAATGGCTCCTAAGGGTGCACCAATGAAAAAGAGCACCAGAATAGCAAAAGATAAAGTGAATTTTTTATGCCATGCGGCCTTGTAATCACGGAGCGAACTTTCTCTGCCGTTTCTAATAATGGTTTGTGTGTATATTAAATCTTTAGTGGCGCGAATTTTATTTTGGGCGGCAGTTAATGCAGCACTATATTCCATTTGTTTTAGGTCACTCAGCGTAATAATGGTGTCTATCTTAACCATTGATTCTTCTGCGGGTAGCAAGGTCGAATCATTCTCTTCGTTTCTTGTAATCAAATCAGGATTTACAATGGTAATCTGTCGTTGCACATTTTTTTCAAATTGAACAGATAAGGTATCATTGATTTTTTCAAGTGAATCTAATGCAATTCCAAGTTGCAAATAATTCATCATTTCAAAATCGCGTTTAAATAAATCCTCACTTTCTTCCTGCATGTCAAAACTACTCAGGTCAAACTTGATGATAGCTTCTGTAAAAAACGATTTTTGATACGGAGCACCTGATGCATTTTTTATTGTAGGACCAATTTGCTCATACATTGAGCCATTGATTAGTTTTAAAAGTAAAAAGTTGGTTGTAATTGTAGTGTCTTCTGAGTCTGCAGACTTAAGCATTTCTCCTCTTTCAGCAATAATCGTTTTACCTTGACCATTAACTCCCGTTTCGTAAATTAAAACATCAACTAGTTCCCCTGTATTATCATTTTTCTCTTCAACTTTAATGCTGTAATTGTCAATATCATTGTAGAAAATACCTTCAGTAATTCCAAAAGTGGGTTTTTTCTGTTGAATATTATAAATAATAGTTCGCCATTTCAAGTTAGCGATAGGTAATACATAGTTTGAAAAATAAAAGGCAGATGCACTTAATGCAATAATAAATATAAGCATTGGTCTCATCACCCTAAACAGTGACAATCCTGATGATTTTAAAGCGGTTAATTCATTTTTTTCAGACAGGTTTCCAAATGTCATTATAGATGAAAACAAAACTGCCAATGGCAATGCTAACGGAATAAGAGTGGCTGAAACGTAGAATAAAAGCTCTAATAAAACAGAGATCTCTAATCCTTTCCCCATTAAATCATCAACATACTTCCAAAAAAATTGCATTACCAAAAAAAACATGGCAATGAAGAAGGTGATCATGAATGGACCCACAAAAGATTTTATGATGAAAATATTCAGTTTTTTCATCTACAAACAATTAATATTAAGCATTGGAAATCCTAGTCTAATCATTACTTCTAATTAATAAACCATGGAGTTACCAGGCTCATTTAAAAATGCATTACATTTTGATGAACGAATAGATAATTGAAATCGTATCCTTACAATAAGGAAATTTAGGAACCGATTGTTTTTTTCAGTGAATTGATTTGATTTTCCCAAAGTAGTTGCGCCTCTTCGATTTCATCTTCTTCAGCAAAATCAGTAATGATTATAGCTACGTCGTTAGTCAATTCATCTACTTTAATAGCTAATTCAAAATAGGTTTTTTCACCTTCTTCAAAATCATCTACCCATTGAAACTTAACAGATTCTCCTTTACGTTTGGTTAATAGTTTTGCTTCCTCTGAACTTCCGTCCCAAAAGAAAGTAAAAACATCATTTTTTATGTTCACATCATCCGCAAACCACTCACTCATACCGCTGGGAGTACTAATCATATTGTACAAAACTTTTGTAGATGATTTTACTTCAATTTCCAGTTGGTATTTAATTTTATCTGACATACTTTATTCTTACACTTGTAGATCGCGAAATATACTAAAAAATTCATGATTAAAATCCTTTAATTTAATTTATGTTTAGTATTTCACATAATACTACCACAACAGGACGAATATCTTCGACGAAATACAATGAAATATCGTGTCAATTATGAATACTGTATCCAATAAGTATGGGCTCTGCTTAATAAGTACCTCCAATTTTTCGAGTATTTAAACTGGAAATAGTGGATTTGGGTAATTCTGTTGGTGGAGTTGTAAAACCAGTTGTATCAGTTAATGCCTTCATGAATAAAATTAAATCCTCAACTTCGGTAGGAGAAAGTTGCAAAGAGTCTGCAGCTAGTGTTGTGTTTTCAGGAGCTATTCCCCAAGCATGTCCACCTCCAATATTATAGAAATCGACAACCTCCTCTAAAGTAGTAAAAACACCATTATGCATATAAGGCGCAGTGAGTGCAACATTGCGTAAACTTGGAGTTTTAAATGCATTGCGATTGTAGGCTGTCTTTTCTTTTGGCCTTCCATTAGCAAAACGCCCTAAATCGCTATCAAGCCGTGCCTGTTCAATATTATTAATAGCGGGAACCGCCAAAACTTCTGTTTCTGTGTCAGTATAAAGCGGTGGAACATTTCCAGCAAAGGTTGGAATAAAGTGGCAGGTTGCACATTTACCTTTGCCAGTAAAAATATTAAACCCATTTGTAATTTGTGGATTATTAACTGCAGTTTCTCCTTTAACGGCTTTGGCGGTAAAGGACGGGGCGGGTCTTCCTACAAGTACGGACATGATGAATTTAGGATGTTAGATTTAGCATTTAGCAGAAGAGTTCTGCGG
>CAKZPK010000034.1 GCA_937139035.1 uncultured Crocinitomix sp.
CATAGCGGCTAAATTGTAGATTTCATCCGGCTCAATTTCCTGAACTAAACGAATGAGGTTGGTAGCATCCGTCAAATCTCCATAATGCAAGAATAAACGAACTCCAGACTCGTGTTTGTCTTGGTATAAATGATCAATTCGATCCGTATTGAATAGAGATGATCTTCGTTTGATTCCGTGAACAATATACCCTTTTGATAATAGAAGTTCTGCTAGATATGCTCCATCTTGACCAGTTATTCCTGTTATTAAAGCTACTTTGCTCATATGATATTTAAATGTTTAATTCCTTGTTTTTCGCAATGAAAAAAGGATTATATAAATCTTCTTTATTGTACTTTAAGGGTTCAAAGTTAGTAAAATCGAGTACTTCGCCACCAACAGATTCGTAAATTGCTTGTCCAGCGGCAATATCCCATTCCATGGTTGGTGCAAGTCTTGGATAAAAATCTGCTTTACCTAATGTTAGATCAATAAATTTTAAAGCACTTCCCTTTCTTATGAATTGAGATTTACCGTATTTCTCTGTAATCGAGTCAATTACATCTTGAGCTCTAGTTGAAAAATGAGAGCGTGAATAAGCGATTGTTTTCTCTGGGTTGATGTTAAGTTGCGGCACTTTGTACGTGTCGGTTAAAAAATCAGTTGTTTCATAATCAAAATGATAGGCGCCAATTTCTTTTCCTCCTAATAAAATGGTTTGTGCAATTGGTGCTGCAATAAGACCGAAAATAGAAATGCCATTTTTGATTAGGGCAATACAAATACAAAATTCACCATTTTTTGCAATAAATTCTTTTGTTCCGTCAAGTGGATCAACAATCCAAGTGTATTCTTGTTTTTGTCTTTCAGCATAGGTGGCTGCCTCTTCTTCTTCAGATATAATCTGAATATTTGTTTTGCTAAGATGTTTAGAAATGATTTGACTAGATGTTTTGTCCGCCACCGTAACTGGAGACTGGTCTGCTTTTAAATCAACTTCAAATCCTGCTTCATAAATTTTAAGGATTGCTGTGGATGCTTCCTTGGCTGCTGTAACAGCTGTCATTATCCAGTCAAACTGGATGTTTTTTTTAATCATGATAATGCCTTGTGTTTTTCAATCAAATTATCGTATAATGAGCTTGCTCCAATTCTGAATAAGGATGGGTTTAGCCAATCATTTCCAAGTGTGTTTTTTACTATTGCATGTAAGATAGCGGCATCTTCAAAAGTGCGAATGCCTCCAGAAGGTTTGATACCTACTCGGCGTCCTGTTTTTTGGTAGTAATTTGATATTACTAAACACATTTCATATACCGCTTCAGGAGTTGAGCCAATGGGTATTTTGCCTGTAGAGGTTTTAATGAAGTCTGCACCTGCATTGCAAGCAACTTCACTTGCTGTTTTAATGTTCTCGGCTGTTTTTAATGCACCTGTCTCTAAAATTACTTTTAAATGTTTTCCTTTAAGTGCGGCTTTGATTTTTTCAATTTCTGCAGTTATATTTTTGTGATTGTTTTCAAAAAAATCAGTGTGGTTCAAGACAATATCTAATTCTTGTGCGCCAGATTTTTCTGTGGTCTCAGCGTCAGTGATTTTCTCTTCTGTAGTAATTGTGCCTAAAGGGAATCCGATTCCAACGACTACCGTTTGCATGGGAGTGTTTAGATTTTCTCGAACTAAATCTCCAAAACGTGAATAGCTGCATATTGCTGCTGGATATGCGTTCTCAAATCCTGAATTTGCTTTTTTGACCAATTCTAAAACACTTTCATTTGTGTCTGATTCGCTCAAGGTAGTTAAGTCAATATAAGAGATTAGCTCAAGTATTAAATCTTTCTTGGCAACAATAGGTTGTTTTAATATTTCAGATAATAAAATCATATTAGCGTGTCAAATTAATCGTTCCCTGCCCTTCAATTATTGTGCTGTTTTCAGCAATGGCTTTATAAGTGTAAAAATAGGTGCCAGCAGGACAGTCTGAACCGTTTTTAGTTTTACCGTTCCAGCCATCTGTAATTGAATTTAACTGATGAATGGTTATACCCCATCTATTCACAATTGTACATTCAAATTCAGTAATTGACAAGGTTTTGAATTCAAAAGTGAATAAATCATTAACCCCGTCGTTGTTTGGCGAGAAAATATTGATCGGGACGAATTTAATTTCAGGATATATTGTAACAGTTTTGCAGGTAGTGTCACTGCAGCCGCTAGTGTTTAGTGCAACTTGACAAATTTCAATATACCTTACTTCTGTTAAAGCCAAATAAGTGGTGTCGTATGTCTCTAATATGTCATGACTGATTTGCCAAGTACCACTTGGGTGATATAGGTTTGTGAAAAATGTAGTGTCCGTAAACGGGTCGTTGATGTTAGAGAAATTAATTGAGTTGTTAGTTATCGAAATGTCTACAGGAGAAGTTCCTTGGCAATCTTCGTTTAGTTGATCTGAAGTTATAGTGAATGTACTTTCCGGATTTAATGAGTCAACTAATATAGTGTCTGAAAGAGTACAGCCATTTGCATCTGTTATATCAAGAACATATTGACCTGGGTTTAATCCACCCCATGTCGTGTTAATTTCTGTATCACCCGTTTCTAGGTTAGTCCATAGGTAATTATAGCCCGGAGTTCCGCCTCCAGCAGCTCCATACACAATTCCGTTACCGCTTTGATAGCCGTATAAACGGCATAATGCTGGTTCATAATCAAATTCCGACATAAAAAGAGCTGGAGGTTCATGAATAGTGAAGGTGCTAGTTTCCGAGCAGCCATTTTCGTCGTTAACGGTAACTGTATATTCTCCGGCGTGGAGTGACCACGTTGAGTCCGCTCCTATACCATTTTCTCCATAAGGGTTAGGTGTCCATATATAATTTATTAACCCGTAATCTCCTTGATGGTTGTGAACAGAATCTATTCTTGCCCAGCCAGTTTCAGAGTCAAAGCATATGGCATCTTGCAGGTTTAAATCAAATTCAATTGGCAAAGGATGGTCTAGGAAGATCGAGTCGACACCTGCACAGCCATCTTCATTTGTTATAGTAAGATAGTACCATCCGCTTGGCAGAGAGTTGGCAGTATTGCTATTATCTTCATTCAAAAGATCGTCAAGATCATTTTTTATTTCATAAGTAACGCCTTCACCTGTACCTACAACATTTATAGTGATTGACCCGTCGCTGAATCCATGGCAGGTAGGCTCATTAAAAATTATGTCAAAATCAATAGAGTTTGATATTATGATATCTAAAGTTGTAGTGTGCGTGCAACCATCTTCTGTTGTTACAGTTAGTGTTATTGTATAGGTTCCTTCCGTGTCGTATGTGTGTGTTGGGTTCTCATCCGTTGAGGTTGTGGCATCTCCAAAATCCCATTCCCAAGTGGTGATAATATCCCCATCTACGGTAGAGAGATCATTAAATGTTATTTCATTTGCAATACACCCTCCAATTGCTCCATCTTCTGAAGAAAAGTCATTTATTACAAATTCGAAATGTGCCGTAACATCACATGGTACATCTTCATCAATTGTACTGCATATGATTCCGTTAGACAGGCCATCTGGGGTTGGAGTGTATGTTGTGGCTGTGAAAGACCACGAAGTGCTTACGGCAGATACGACTTTGTCCTCAGCAATTATATCAGCGTCTATTACAAAAATGTCAAGATCAATAGCTTCACAATTAGAAGAGATGTCATCAAATCGATAAAAGAGAATATCGTCTCCACCTATCAGTTCTGTGTCTCCACCTGTTATACCATAGAAGCCGTCTTCTTCTATGCCAAAAGGTTTAAATGCATTAGTGCTTAATTCGTCCGAAGCTGTTCCTAATGCAGTGTGTTCAAGTAAGTTTCCATCTAAATCAAAAGAGGCGATTACTGCATCAGTACTGGATTCGTTTTCAACCGTTCCTGAAACATAGATTTTGCCATCCAGTATTCCAGCTCTATTGAATTTGTCTTCACCAGATCCGCCAATAAAACGAGACCAAATCACTTCTCCATCCATGGATAATTTAAGTAGCATTCCATCTAGGTCACCACTTGTTTCATTGTTGCAATTACCAATGCCATAATAAAATCCTTCGTGTTCAATTAAGTGGTGGAGGTAGGAGTAGCCTGCGCCATTATGATATTCCTTACACCATAAAATAGTTCCTTCTGAGTTTAACTTAAAAGCAACCCCACGGTGGACTCCGGGTATATAATCTCTTGTGTAGCCTAGTGCAATTATGTCGCCGGAACTATCTTCAAAAACATTATATCCAAATTCGTTACTTGATCCGCCCATTCTAAATTGCCAGGTAAAACTACCGTCAAAGGTAGTTTTGACTACATAAACGTCGTTTCCGCCCATTCCGCCTGGTACATTTGTAACACCGCAATACAAAAGTTGATCGTCACTTGTTTCAATCATGCTTCTTGGATAGGTTGCGCCACCACCAAATTGTTTTGCATCAATAACAGATCCATCAAGATTCAATTTTAAAAGACTTGTTTTGTATGAAGCTTCTTGGTAGAGGCTTACATAAATCTCTCCATCCTTCAAAACTGCACTTGCTGGAATTCCAAATTCTCCAGCATTATAAACGTTTTGCCATATTACTTCTCCACAAAGATCTAATCTTGCAAGTTGAGTGTATCTTGAACCGCCAGCCATTTTAGAACCTCCTACGAAATAACCGAATTCGCCTAAATGCTCCACAACGTATGCTTGGTCATCATTTGAAGAGCCTAAATAAGTAATGAGATTTCTACTTGCAACGTCGCAGGGATCCTGTGCGTAAAAATAGCCTGAGAAGATTAGTAAAACTGTAAGTATTTGAATTTTCATAAAATTGAGTCTTGGCTTTTAAGATAATGAATTCCTATTGTAATTCCTCGCAACCGCTAAAATAAATTTAGTTCTTGTGTAGAATTGATGGCATAAAAAAATCCGTCCTGATAGGTTCCAGGACGGATTGATATAAATTTTGTATTCTATTTTATTTTAAAGTGGATTGGAAGAGTGAAATTAGAGCTTACGGGTTTGCCATTTTTTTCTCCTGGCACCCATTTCGGCATTTTTTTAACTACTCGTTTGGCTTCAGCGTCCAAAGCATCAGAAATTCCTTTACGAATTGAGACTTTTTCAATGTTCCCTTTTCTGTTTACTACAAATCCCACGTAAACTTTTCCTTGTTCACCCATTTCATGAGCTAATTCAGGATATTCTACATTATCAACAATCCACTGATTCATTGCTGCTGCACCACCAGGGAATGTTGGCTCAATATCCACATTGGTGTAAATGATTTCTGGCACTGGAGACATTGGTGGGGTAGGGACAGGAACTGCTTCTGGGATTATTTCAATTATAGACAAATCAAGATCCTCTACCTCTACTTCATCTGGAACAATTTCGGGTTCCTCAATTTGGATTGGTGGTGGAGGAGGAGTCTCTTTTTCTTTTATTGGCTCTATTATCGGTGGGCCCAAAAAGCATGTAATGATACCTGGTTCTTCTTGAGTAATTGGTTCTTCATCTATAGCTTCATATTCTGTGTGCTCAAATGCCATGCCGACAGCAGCGCATACCATAACGAGTCCCATGAGCCGAAAACTCATAGTTTTCTTCTCTAAATTTGCGTCTTTCGATTTTTTTAATTCCATATTTTTGAATTTTGGGGTCAACACATTTTGAGCGTATTAAATCTCTAAAATGTTAGTGATTAGTATTCGATAACTATTTGGTAATCACCAAGAATTGTACCAAAACTTTTTTAACCAATGGAATTACTGATGGACTATATAATAGTAAGATTGTTCGAGTTGTTTCAGTTTTTAGATATCGTTAATGTGTTAGGTGAAATGAAATGTAACTCCATAAAAAAACCGTCCTAATAACAATTAGGACGGTTTTATATAATTTTTTGCTTTTTTTATCCTAGTCTAAAGTGAATTGGAAGTGTAAAGTTTACGCTTACAGGTTTTCCAGCTTGCTCACCAGGAACCCATTTAGGCATTTTTTTAACAACTCTCTTCGCTTCAGCATCCAAAGCATCTGAAATTCCTTTACGGATAGATACTTTTTCGATATTACCTTTACTGTTAACAACGAATTTAACATAAACAATACCTTGTTCACCCATTTCACGAGCTAATTCAGGATATTCTACATTATCAACAATCCATTGGTTCATAGCTGCAGGTCCGCCAGGGAAACTAGGATCGACTTCAACAAAGTCAAATACTTTTTCCGCAACAGGTGCAGGTGGCTCTTCATCCGGAACTTCGTCAACAACGTCATCTACTACAGATAAATCCACGTCTTCCACTTCTTCTTCATCATCAACTACCTCAATTTCTTCAATAATTGGTGGTGGTGGTGGCGCTTCTTCTTCTGGTGGTGGTGGCTCTTCTTCTTCAGGTATGTCGAAGATTAAGTCATCATCCATTGTGTTTTCTTGCACAATGTTGTTGCCTTCCAATGCTGTAAACCCAGTGTACTCAAAAGCCATCCCGACAATTGCGCAGATCATTACAAGACCTACAAGTCGAAAACCGTTCTTTTTGTTCTCTAAGTTTGCTTCTTTTGATTTTTTTAGTTCCATTTTCAAAATTTTGAACAACGCTAAATTACAAAAATCTGTATTAAGAGCGTTTTAAATTTATGTTAATTTTCTACCAGTCAAACTGTACATGATTACACCAAAAATTGTACCAAAACTATTCATTACAATATCAGCTACGTCAAAATACCGCCGAAAGATAAAATTACCCTGTATTAGTTCTATGGCATATCCGATCAATACACCAACCAATATCACCACTCCGTACAACTGTAAATTTGAAAGGTTCAGTTTTTTTTTGATTTTTTTTTCAAATGTTAAAAAACCGAATAAAAACAGGACACTCAAGATGAAATACATGCCGAAATGCACGGCCGAATCTATCGAGATCCAATCAAATTTAATGCTTGGGAGCTGATCTCCGGGAATTAGGCTAAGAACCATAATGATTAAAAGCCAAATTATCCATGGGATATGGTAAAGAAACCTCTTAACCAATTAACGCCTCGTAATCACTTGCAGACATTAAAGCATCAATTTCTGACTGATCAGAAA
Source organism: uncultured Crocinitomix sp. (assembly GCA_937139035.1). Lineage (GTDB taxonomy): Bacteria > Bacteroidota > Bacteroidia > Flavobacteriales_D > Crocinitomicaceae > Crocinitomix. Next base: position 7,095 of record CAKZPK010000034.1, read on the forward strand.
TAGTAACCTTAATCATCCAACCTTCACCGTAAGGATCCGTATTAACAACTTCTGGATTTGATTCTAATTCCTCATTAAACGCAGAAATCTCTCCGCTAATTGGCATAAATAAATCTGAAACTGTTTTTACTGCTTCGATTGATCCAAAAACTTCTTCTTTATCTAAAGTGTCTCCTTCTGTTTCAACTTCAACGTATACAATATCACCTAGTTCACTCTGCGCAAAGTCAGTTACTCCAATAGTAGCAGTATCGCCTTCAACTTTAACCCATTCGTGGTCTTTAGTGTATTTTAAATCCGCTGGTACATTCATGTTCTTAATTCTTTAAAAAGTGTATCACAAATTTAGAATAATATTGTAATAATTAATAGGCTTGTTAAAACTTTGGTGGTTTTTGGTTATAAAGTTATTTTAACCGAATAAAAAAAATGCCCCAAATCAATTAATTATTTGTCGTTTGTACAGATCAAAACAAAAAAAAATCTAATTTTTGTAACATGGTAACATCAGATCAACTTAAGGATTTCGAAAGACGTGTAAACGAATTATACGGATACCTCAAAATAGAGGATAAACTTATTGATGTTCGTGAGGATGAACTAAAATCGCAGGATCCTACTTTTTGGGATGATCCAAAGGCTGCCGAGTTGATTTTAAAGAAAATGCGGAATAAAAAATTCTGGATTACTGCGCACGAAGAGGTTAAAACCGAATTGGAAGATTTGAAAGTCTTAATCGAGTTTTATGAAATGGATGAGGTGGAAGAAGAAGAAGTAATGAAGCATTATCATACTTCAATGAACCGTTTGGAAGAGTTGGAATTGAAAAACATGCTTAAGGCTGAGGAAGATAACTTTAAAGCCGTGCTTCAAATTACAGCAGGTGCAGGAGGTACTGAAAGTTGCGATTGGGCATCTATGTTAATGCGAATGTATATGATGTGGGGAGAGCGAAATGGAATGAAAATTAAAGAATTGAATTATCAGGCAGGAGATGTTGCTGGAATTAAAACAGTAACACTTGAGTTTGATGGTGATTTTGCTTTTGGTTATTTAAAAGGTGAAAATGGTGTTCACCGCCTTGTACGTATTTCTCCTTTTGATTCTAATGCAAAACGTCATACATCATTTGCGTCTGTTTATGTTTACCCTTTAGTGGATGATTCTATTGAAATTCATGTTAATCCAGCAGATATTGCTTATGAAACTTTCCGTGCAGGTGGTGCAGGTGGACAAAATGTAAATAAGGTAGAGACTGCTGTACGTTTGCGTCATGCTCCATCTGGAATTATTATTGAGAATTCAGAATCTCGTTCGCAATTGGCAAATAAAGAAAAAGCCATGCAATTGTTAAAGTCACAATTGTATGAATTGGAATTGCGTAAGAGAATGGAGAAGCAAAATGCGATTGAAGCAGGAAAAATGAAGATAGAATGGGGGTCGCAAATTCGAAATTATGTAATGCAGCCTTATAAACTGGTTAAGGATGTGCGAACTGGCTATGAAACGTCAAATGTAGACGGGGTGATGAATGGTGAAATTGATGAGTTTTTGAAGGCTTTTTTAATGAGTAATTCATAAAATTACCAACCCTATTTGTTTTTTTTGCGTGTTGTTGGTATAATCTAATTTACCCAATACTATGCGCAAAATTATCTTGTTATTCTTTTTCTGTTTTACTTTCCAATCAACATATTCCCAAGTGTGGGTTGATAATGGTGCTACATGGCACCACGAATTTTGGGAGCCGTTTATTTCAGGTTATGTT
>CAKZPK010000035.1 GCA_937139035.1 uncultured Crocinitomix sp.
AATTCGGGAAAAATTCGTCATTTCCTGCTGATATATTTCCAAACGGATTAATGTCCATTTTATAACCAACCTTGGCTGAATTTGGCAAGTTTTCAATAAAATCAGTGATGTTTGAATTGACATTATTGATTTCTAACGGATATTCTGAAGGGACGTAATCATAGAGTCCGCCGCTTGCAGGGTCAATATTCATTGTTGTATTTTTATCTGGAAAACTTAGATCAACCGTAGTGCCGGTTCTTGTATTTGTTCCTTCAAATAAAGAAATTTCAGATTGAGCAACAAGGTTGAAACCGTTTTTTACAGTGATTTTCATATCGATAGAGTCAATATCAATTGATCCAGCAACAACTCTGTTTAATTGAGATAAGCTAACTGTTGTAGTGTCTGAAAAAGTGTATTGTCCAAAATAACCACGTGCATATTTTGGAACCATATCAATAAAAGAAAAGCCAACTGTATTGGTGTCTCCACTTGTTATTGTATAAGTTTCAGTTTCTTCGTTAGATTGAACGATTACATTGATTCCAATTGTGTTTACAGATAAGCCATCACCACCTGTTAGGTTCAGATTGTAGTCAGCCATATCCGTTATTTGCGAGTCCTCGGCTTCAGTGATGTGACCTGCTTCGAAATAATAAACACCGCCAAATGAACCTAATGGTCCAATTGCTTCTGGAATTACCAATGCTACTTTTGCTTTACCTGGCCAAACAGAAGTAAGGCGCGTTTCAATAAAGCCCGAAGCAATAATAACCTCTTTTAATTCAATTTCGCCTAAATTCAAAACCTGGTCGTAAGTTGTCGGTTGAATATAAGTAGGAGAGATATCTAAAGAAGGGATTCCAATTGCTGTTTTTTCAACAACTGAAGTATCAGGTAGTTTAATTAAGGTGTCTAACGAAAACTCAAAAACGGGTTCATGAATCACTAATGATAAATAACCTTCAGAGTTTGTTTCAATATGGTCTTCCGCAACCATATCATTAATTGTTAGATGACCGTGTGCGATTGGTGCTGCCCAATTGGTGCTCCAAGAAGTCGCTTCTTTTTTACAAGAAACAAACACAACACTCGCTGCAATGATTGAAAAGAATAATTTTTTGCGCATCAATAAACGTGTTTATTTAATTACGAAAATAAGAATAAAATGGTTGGCTAGATAGCCTTTATGAATAAACCATTAACATCAATTGTTGAAAAGGCGGGCTCTGTGTTCTGACAAATGGCTTAATACTTTTATCTTTGTCGAATTAAAAGCAGGATTGAATGGCAAAGTATAGAGATTTAACGAAGGAAGAGCTCGTTACATTTGAGAAAGAATTTGTAGATTATTTAGTGGTAAACGGGATAGTTGCAGAAGATTGGGAGAAGATGAAAGTGGAGGATAATGAAAAAGCTGAGCAAATTGTTAGTCTTTTCAGTGATGTGATTATGGAAGGCGTATTGCGAAAAATCAAATTCTTAGAGATGCGCTCACAGTCCTATGTGCAAGCCGTGCAATGTTTGAACGATAAAATGCTGATGGTTGCCATAAGTAGTAAGGATAAGGCGTATAATATGTCTGATTTTAAACCTGAAACTTCTAAAGAAGTAATTGCGGATTACTTTGAAATGCACCAAGGAGAAAAAAAATATGACAAGACTAGAGAGGAGGTTCTGTTTGAAATGGTTTCAAAAGGTTATGATGTTTCAGATGGGAAATTGTTTAAATCACTCATTTTAGCTACTGTTTAACACTATGAAAGTAGCTGTGATAGGAGGTGGTGCTGCTGGTTTTTTTTCCGCAATTCATGTCAAGGAAAATTACCCTAATGCAGAGGTCACTATTTTTGAAAAGTCTAAAAAGCTTTTATCTAAGGTTAAGGTTTCTGGTGGAGGACGGTGCAATGTGACGAATGGATGTACTTCAATTTCTGAACTGTCGAAAGCCTATCCTCGTGGAGAAAGAAAAATGCGCAAAGCTTTTGGTACTTTTAATACAAAGCACACCATGGATTGGTTTGAGAAGCGTGGAGTAGAGCTTGTTATTCAGAATGATAATTGTGTGTTTCCAGTTAGTCAAAATTCGCAAACTATAATTGATTGTTTTTTGAATGAAACTAAACGTTTAGGTGTTGGAATTAAAACCGAAAGCCCCGTAGTTGCTATAAAGCCGTTGAGTAATGAACAAATACAGCTACAATTTCGCGGAGAAAATACGGTAGATTTTGATAAAGTAATTGTAGCAACTGGAGGTTCACCCAAATTAGAAGGGTTAGATTGGCTAGCTGCATTAGGACATAAAATAGAAACGCCAGTTCCGTCGCTTTTTACTTTTAATATGCCACAAGAAAATGTGACAGAATTAATGGGGATTGTGGTAGAAGAAACAATCACTAAAATTCAAGGAACTAAATTAAAATCTGACGGCCCATTGTTAATTACGCATTGGGGTATGAGTGGTCCTTCAATACTTAAACTATCAGCATTTGGAGCACGTGATTTAAGTAATTTATCATATAAATTTAAAGTTCAAGTAAACTGGGTTAATGTTCAGAATATTAATTTAGTAGAAGAACAGCTGGCGGGCTTGGTTGAGAGCCATTCGCAAAAACAAATAGCATCTATCAGACCTTATTATATTCCTGATCGACTTTGGAAATTTTTGATTGATAAAGTCCAATTAGACCCTACCAAAAAATGGAATGAATTAGGGAAAAAGGGGATTAATAAAATAGTGAACATACTTACGAATGACATTTATAATGTGCAAGGTAAAACAACCTTTAAAGAGGAGTTTGTTACCTGTGGAGGCATAAGTTTAGAATCGATTGATTTTAAAACAATGGAAAGTAAGGTTTGTAAAAATTTATATTTTACAGGAGAATTAATGGATGTTGATGGAATAACTGGAGGGTATAATTTCCAAGCCGCGTGGACTACAGCCTTTATCGCGGCTAAACTGCAGCATTCATCTTAATTTTTAGTCTATGAATAAGTTTGATCGTGTAGTTACGACATTGATGCTTTTGCAAACAAAAAGAATTGTTCGTGCGCATGAATTAGCGGATCGGTTTGAGGTGAGTTTAAGGACAGTTTATCGTGATTTAAAAACACTTGAAAATGCGGGAGTTCCTATTCATGCAGAGGCAGGAGTAGGGTATTCATTAGTAGACGGGTATAGTTTACCACCAGTAATGTTTACTGAAAATGAAGCAACCTCATTTATTATTGCTGAGAAATTAGTTGCAAAAATGACAGATGAGGATACTGCTCAGGTTTTTTCTGAAGCCGTGGACAAAATTAAGGCTGTTTTACGTTCAGATGAGAAAGAAAAGATTGATAAACTGGGAAATCATGTTCTAGTTTCTTCGCAAATATCCCGTCTGCAGGATAGTAGCATGCAACGTATGCCTCGAATATTAAACTGTATTGATTCTAAAACAGTGCTTGAAATAACTTACGAGGCGGCTTATAACAATATGCTAACCAAACGACAAATTGAACCGCTTGGAATTCATTTTTATTCTAACCAATGGCATTTAATTGCCTATTGTCAGTTACGTCAGGCTTATCGGGACTTTAGAATTGATCGGATTCAATCATTGAATGTAACTGAATCGAGCTATGAAGGAAGTCATCCTAATTTAAAGGAGTATTTGAATGAGATTGCAGCCCAGCAAGATTTAACTAAGGTTATTATCCAATTTAACGGAGATTCTGCGCACTATGCAAGAACTGAAAAGTTCTACCATGGTTATGTTGGTGAAGAGGAGAATGAAGCAGGAACTAAAATGGAATTTTTAACGCCCTCAATTCATGGAACAGCCCACTGGTTGTTAATTTTTACGAATCAAATTGAAATTATTGAACCAAACCAATTAAAGGACGTTATGCGTGATTTGACTTTGAAATTAATGGGGAATTATCAGGTTGGCAGTTAACAAATTTCAATTAGTAAATATTCCGATCGGAATCTAGATTCTTATTTCAAGTTATTTTCTATTCATCAAATGCTATTGACACACAGTTGTCACTTGGTGGAATATCTTCGTGAAAAATTTGAAACTATGAATACTTTAAAACAAGTCAATTCTGTCCTGTTATCAACTGATATAGATCATTTGTGGGATATTTTAACAATACCAGAATGGACTGAAAAATATATGTTTAACAGCCAAATCATTTCTGATTTAACGGTAGGCTCCAGTTGCGATTGGAAAGGGAGTTATGACGGTCAGGAATTTACTTTGATTGGCACCGTGCTTGAGGTTGAGCCAAAGTCTTTATTTAAATATACAATTGTGGACCCCAATTTGTTTGATGCAAATGACCCTAATAATTATGTGCATGTAACATATGAAATTAGAGAACAGGGGGAAGGGCTTTTATTAACTGTTGTAAGTGAGATTTTTGACGGAAATGAAGCTAGAATGAAAGAAATAGTAGACGGTTGGAAAGGAATGATTTTTCCTGCAATTGAAGGTTTGCTATAATACACGACTACTCGGTTATTTCAATTATTTTAATTTCATTCATATTTGGACCTCTCAAATTCCCACGAAGAAGTATGTTTAGTGGATACTGCTCTTGGTAGTGTTTGATTTGCTTGGATGATAGGTTGCAAATTTTTATTCTTTCATGATGTTCGATTGCGCCCAAGTGTGAAAAACAGATTGCTTTAAAAATTTGTTCTAAAATACTTTTTGAACAACCCGCCTGCCACTTAACTGTAAAGTTAACCTGCCCAATAGTTGTTGGAGCATCTGTTTTTGGTGCTCCAACAGATTTGTAATATGCGTCTATTTCCTGTTTTAAGGAATCAATAGTTATGATTTTGTTTTCGTACATAATCATGTTTCTTGAATTAAGCATAATATCAGTACTGTACCTTATACCGCAGTAAGCAGTACTATCGTTGTTGGAGCTCTTTCTTGCATTAAATAATAGTTTGAACGAATAGTTTCCGTGCGGAATTGATAGGCAGAAGCCATTGTCTTTCCGTTTGATAACTAAAGAGTCAGGAGGTTCGTTAGCGTTTAATGTTAAGAGTGGTGCATCAGAATTTGTTGTTAAAAGTTCGGCAGATTTTTTACACGCAAACTCATCAATTCCATTATTTTGACTCCATGCTGTTTGAAAAAAAAGGAATAGAATTAATAATATGTAATACTTGGAATTCAACGGTTTAACTGAAGTGAACTTTTTTAATTGTAGCCGCTAATTTGTCCGCAGCAAATTCGTTTTCACGAAACCATAATTCAGGTTCAATTAATTCTAGTTCAATTAGCGCTAATTGGTCGTTGTTGTCCCAAATCACATCAACGCGTGCGTAAAGTGGTAAAATGTCACAAGTTGCAACTGCTTTTTCAGCAAATGCAATTTCGGATTCACTTGCTGCATAGTCATGAATTGTTCCACCGTGGTCATCTTGAACGCGATAATCTCCCTCCTTAGCCATTTTCAATATAGAATGACTGTATTTCCCACCTATCACAACATGCGAAGTTTCTCCTTTAGTTAAAACGTTTTTTTGAAAAGGTTGCAAAATAAAATCCTCATCTCGAATCAATTTTGAGAACAATGCTTCATGTTCAGCATAGTTATCTGGATTTAATCGATAGGTGTGTCTTGCAGCTCCAGAAACTGTAGGTTTAATAACTGTTTCTGTCCAACCTAGTTTTTGGTGAATTGCTGTAAGAGATTCTGTTGCTCCACGTTTGATATAATGTCCATCAACAATTGGTAATCCTTTTTCCGCCAAATCTTGCATATAATGCTTATCCATATTCCATAGAATTTGGGCAGCAGGATTAATCAATTTTGTCAATTTAGAAACTTTGTTTAACCAAGGTTCAAATTCACTAAAGCGGTGAAAATAATCCCAAGTAGAGCGAAACAAAATGGTTTTAGTAGTTGACCAATCAAAATTAGGGTCTGCCCAATCTTTTTTAGCCACTTTTAAATTTAGTCGTTCCAACGCATCCATTACTAGTTGGTCCTCTTTTAAAACCTGCTCAACATACCAATCGGTTTTTGGTGGGTTAACATATTTTTCTTCTGTTAGTACAATTACGTCGTAATTCATATAAACCTAAATTAAGTTCTAAAGATCGAAACATTATTTGGAGATTCGATAGAAAACCGAGTCGATTATTCCTTCGCAAGGAGCATCTTTCCAATATTTCATTCCTAATTTTTCAAGAACTCTAATTGAAGCAACATTTGCTCTGGCGGTTCGTCCAACAATTTTGGTAATGCTCAATTCTTTAAAACCAAATGCGACACAAGCTTGTGCGGCCTCAGTCGCGTAGCCCAATCCCCAATATTCTTGATGAATTCGATAACCTAAATCTATCATGCCGTCCGCATGTTTTTTTAATCCACACCAACCTAAACATTCGTTAGTTTCTTTTAAAATAACTGTCCAACGCCCAAATCCCGAATTGGCGTATGCGTCATATGCTTCAATAAAATGGCGACTCGCTTCAACAGATTCAAAAGCAATATCTCCTGTATATCGCATTACTTCAACATTTTTATTGAGTTCATAGAATGAAGCGGCATCTGAGCTATGGAATTCGCGAAGCAATAAACGATCAGTAGTGATAATTGTCTTTTTTTGAGTCATTAACACCAATAATACTAAAAATGAATTAAGCGAATGGACTAAGTCAGCAAGTATTTTGATTTGTTGATGAGTGCTGGCTGCGTTCTATCATTTTGACGATAAGTATGAATAGTGCGATAACCTTCAAATTCCTTTCTTTCAAAATTTAATTCAAATACCGGCATATTTTCAGGTGAAAAAATAGTACCAACAAAATTACTTTCTGAAACTTGAAAATTGAAATAAAAAGGAGCAGAGGTAGTGTTTTTAAACCGAATGTCTTTATATCCAAAAACAACTGTTGCGTCTGCGCCAAGTGGGGTATAACGTCCATCTTCTTTATATAAGTCAAGCGTGTGGTTATGGCGCTCAACTATTTCCATTCCACTGACTAAAGCTAAATGATAAATCATACCAGAAACCTGACATAGTCCGCCACCAATATCTTCTTTTAAGCTGTCTCCAATAATATTACGTCCTGTTTTATATCCTTTTTCTTTGGTAGGATTTCCAACAATATGCCAAAACGAGAACACTTCATTAGGTTGAATAACTACTTGCTGAATTTCTTTGATGGCCAACTCAATGTTAAATACTTTGTTGGCTGCTAGGGGATTATAATAAATGGGCTGTTCAATAGAAACAACTTCAATGCTTTTTATTGGTAATTTAGCTGGACGTGCAAAGGTTTTAATGATACCCGACTTTCTATCGGCACGATTGCGTTGTGCAATGCGAATATTTCGTTTAATAGATGAAGGTATAAATTTTCGAATCACAGTTTATTTTTTTTGCACAGCGTGGATAAGATAAGAAGAATATTGCTTCATAAAGCTTTTGGTGAATAATTGATCCAAACCAAAAACCATTTTTCTGATTTTTTTTGGAAATTGATGCACAGGTAAAAATAATACACCTTTACGTTTCACATTATTCCAGTTTTGTCCATTTACAAAGGTATTCATGGTCTTTTTTCTAAAAGCGTTTCCACCATGCCAGTTTGCTGCTTTATAACGAGTTAGTTTTCGGCGTTCGGCAGAGGGGTAATCGAAGATAAATTTTCCTCCAGGTTTTAATATCCGATTTACTTCTCTAAAAATAGCTTCAGTTTCATTTGGAGATAAGTGCATTAATACATGAAAACAAATAATCGTGTCAAATTGATCATTGTCAAACGGTGTGGTGTCTGCATTTCCTAAAAAGTATTTGCCGCCTGGAAAGTTTTGTTCAGCAACTTTTAGCATCTCAGAAGAAAAATCAATGCCGGTAGAGCAGTATTCCATAAACCGACCAGTACCACAACCTAAATTTAAAGTGTTTTTGGATGTGATGTGGCGGTCTAGGAATATGCGCTCTTGCTTGTCAATAAAGCTTCCGTATGTATTTGAAAACCGACTTGAATCATAGTTTTGGGCTATTTCATTATAATAGGTTTGAACTTTCTCCTTGGACATGGTACGAATATAGGGAATTGAAAATGGTCTATAAAATGACTTTTATTATTTGAGTAAATCCAAATATTAATTGTGATTAAGGCCGATATTTTATCAAACTAAACTGGACCTGTACTATAAATTGTCTCATTATTTAGCAGCCTTGCAAAATTTCTGTCTTTTTATCTTTCAATTTTCTTCCGTTACTAGCAGGGTAAGAGGTGTAAATTTTTGTGGAGAAATCAAATTCAGCCAAATAATAGTTGTCTCGCCATTTATAATAGTCTTCAATTCCAAACTCTGTTTGATCTCCTAGAAATAAATTGTCTTTATAATCTGCAAACTTCTCACAGCAAAAGAAGGAGAGTCTTGAATTACTGTTTAATGTATAATTGGTGCAGACCTCAATGATAATTTTTTGAATTAATCCAGCGTTATGCACATCAGTCGAGTCAATAACAATAAAAAGGCGTTGAATCCGGCCCTCTTTCTGATCGATTTTGGTGACTTTATAATGCAACGAGTCATTGTTGTTAGGAGGGAAGTTTTCTTGCGCATGCATTGCTATGCTTGTTCCAAGAAAAGAAATAAGTAGCAGTAAACGTTTTATTATTAATCCGTTGGGCATGGATTAAATATAAGAATAAATCAATGTTTTAATTGAGTATTGATTTCTTTCAAGTTACTTTTTAAGGTGAAAACTACAAAAATTGCGAAAATGATTTGTCCTAAAATCATCCAATATGTTGATACCCATTCATTCAATCCAAGTGATTGTGTATATAGCTCTTCCCAGTAAAACAGGTTATTATGAATAACATCTACTGATATAATTAGCAAAGTTAAATAAACACCAGCTTTAGGTTTAATAAAAAGTAGTGCAGCAGCCAGCGGGTCTAAAAAAGTTAAGCTATCCCAAAACAATGTTGAAAATAGATTGGCATTGTAATTTTTAGATAAAAAGCCATTTTCCATTGCCCACATTACATGCGTAGAAGTGCCCATTAACATTCCAATAGATTGGAGTGCAAGAATTATTTTTGTACCTAATTTTAGTTTTGAGAAGAGCATCCTTAATTTCCTCCATCAAAATTTTCAGAAATTTTAAACTCTTGCGATATTCCACCAGTTAGGCGCATTAGGTCGTAATGGCTTTGTAATAATTCAAATAAACGATCGTAATAGTTTAAGAGTGTTTGCTCATAAGCGAGTTTAATGTCATTCAAATTAAAAACATTAATTAGTCCAAGGTCATATTTTTCACGGCCTAGTTCCCATAATTTATTGGCATGTGCCATTCGCTTTAAAGACATGCTTTCAACCTTTATTCTGGTTTGATACAATTCATAAAACCCTTTTAATTGATGACTCAGATTCATTGTCAGTTGTTCAACCTGAAGTCCTGCCATATCTAACTGTATTGCCGCAATTTCACTATTACGTTTACGGTTCCAACCTTGGAAAATATCATAACGCAAATTAATATTTCCGGTATGTGACCAAGCATTTGTGCTAGAAGAAAAACCTTCGTCTCCAAATAACCTAAAATATCCAACAGATGGAGTAGTGCTTAAGTTTAAGGTAACAATGGGGTAGTAGGCACTCTTTTTAGCATTAACATTTAGCTCTTGCAGTTCATAATTAATGAATTGATTTTTTAAGTTTTGATTATTTGCCACCATATTCTCTTTCAACTCACTATAAGTTTTAGCTTGGTTCGGAAAACCTAATGAATCTGTTAAAGAATAGGTTGCTTCAACATCTACAGCCATTATGAGGTTCAGGTTGCGTTGTGCATTTTGGAATGACAATTCTTGCAATAAATAATTTGAAGAATCAGTCAATACTAAATTTTCAAACTCCAATAAATCAAAACTTGTATTAATGCCCATGTCGCTTTTCAAACGATAGTATTCTAATTTTTCTTTCGAATAATTGAGCAAATCATTCATGACGTTTAATTTACGTTCTTGCACAACAGCTGTGTAATAGGCTAAAATAACGTCATATATCGTGTTTTCAATAACAACAATTGCATTCCCCTTAGTTTGAGCTTGCATTTGGTCAAAACGTTCTTTGTTTATTCGAATTCCAAAACCATTAAAAATGGTCCATGACATGTTTAATGAAGCTTGCAAATTATCGTTAAATAAAACACCAGGAAAAAACGTTGCAGGATTATTGGTATTGTCTTGAAGAGAAGCAACATTGCTCACGTTAATATAGAATGTTGGTACCATTCCTGCCTGTCCCCATGAATTTTGCAACTTAGAAACCTGATAATTTTGATCCACTAATTTTATTTCATAATTATTAGTGAGTGCTTTTTCAATTGCACCAAATACAGTCAATTCATCTTGAGCAAACCCCAAGCTAGAAAAGAAAATACTAATGATTATTCCTCATTTCTTCATGACATTAATTTAATTCGCGTTCTTCTTGGTGCTTTTTATTGAGAATAACAGGTTCTACCTCTCTTGCATCAATTAGTGGTTCTTTTTTCCAAATTAATCGGATGATTTTTTCAAATATTTTAATTGGAAATACGGCTATTATTACAGCACCAATTAAAGTGAGTATAAAACCAATGATAAATATCGGCGTATCTACAATGGCTGTTTCATAGGCTGCACGCATTAAAGCAACACCTTTGTAGATTAAATAGAATAGTCCAAAAAACAGATAGAATGTTCCAATCAACCTAAGTAAATTAGGGAAGCCTTTTACTACTGCGTTCAGCTCTCGCATAATCACGCCATCTTCTTCCTTTTGTATTGCAGGTTCTGTGTTATCTTCCTCCATATCATTAAGTGGATTGACAAGCTCTTGTCTATAATAAACGGCGCTCCAAGCTCTGCGCATATCATTGTGTAATAAGATAACTGCAGGGAAGAAAAAGAGGATGAAAATAGTTCCAAAGATCAACCCAAATGCAATTGCAACCGCCATTGGAATTAGGAATTGGGCCTGAAACGAAGTTTCTAAAATTAGTGGTAACAATCCTGCAACTGTAGTGACAGAGGTTAATAGAATAGGGCGGAAGCGTGATTTTGCAGCATCAATTACTGCGTCACGAGTTTGCATGCCTTTTAATAAATTTCTATTGTACGTATCCAAAAATACAATGGAATCATTTATCAGGATCCCGATTAAGGCTATCATTCCAAAAGCACTTAATATTGAAACTGGAATTCCAATGATTGAATGCCCTAAAATTCCGCCTGCTACACCAGCAGGAATAACAAGTAGGATGAGTAAACCTTGCCAAACCGACTCAAAGTTTAACGACATAATTATTATCATGACAATCAACAAAATCATCACGTTAATTTGCATAGATGCCAAAGCTTTTTCGCTACGTTCGCCTTGCCCACGTTGAATAATGTCTACCGCAGGGAATTCAGCCAATACTTTTGGTATTACATCATTGACAATGGTTGCATTTACTTCTCCAACTTTTTTAGGATCATCAACACTACCATCTACCACAATTTCTCGACGGCCATCACGTCTTTTTAAACTAACTGGGCCCCGTTGAATATCATAAGTCACCAATTCAGACAATAAAATTTGTTTTCCATCTGGTGATTTAATTCGAATGTTATTCAAGTCAAATTCATCTTCACGATCGCTAGCTGCGTAGCGCACCCAAATCTTAACTTCATCTGTTCCAACAATTACGCGTTGAGATTCCTGCCCAAAAACACCTTGTCTAATTTGTTTGGTTACCTCATATATACCTAAGCCATAAAAATCAGCTTCAGGTTTCATTTTTAGATTGATCTCTTTTCTACCTAAAGGCTCATTGTCTTTTACATTGCTTGCTAATGGAATTTCTTTAACATAAGCTTTAAATTTTTCAGTAGCCTGCGATATTTGATTATCATCACTGCCAGAAATTGAAAACTCAATTGCTTTACCAAAGGTATGGATTCCACCACCTATATATAAGTTCGCAGTTTTGGTGTTTTCAATGGTGTTTACTTTGCGTAATATTCTTGCGTTTAAAGAATCAACAGGCGTTTTTTTACCTTCTCCATCAATAACCATATTGATAGATCCTGCATGAAATCCAGTTTCACCAATGCTTTGCGTTACTCCAAGAATAATTGAATATTCTGATAAAAGAGTATCACCGGTAGCGGTAGCTAATTCTTCGTTGGCCTCAAGTACCATTCGTTCAGCTGTAATAAGCCACTCCTTTGTTATTTCTTTACCTGTACCTTGCTCAAATGCAATTTCTAAAGTAACACGGTCCGGTTTTATTTCAGGAAAGAAAGTGAAGTCAATTAATTTTGAGAAACTAAAAATAATAACTGCAAAAGTAAATATGAGCGGAAGCATTACATAAGCCCGATAACGCTTCATAACAAAGGTTAAAACATCTGCAAAAATCTTGTCACGCAAATAGTCTGTAGCTCGGGTAATTCTATTTCTAATTTTATGACGCGGTGTTCCTTCTTTCGTTTTTGATAATACTTTGGCGCTAGCCAAGTGAACAGGAAGGATGATAAAGGCCTCAATTAAAGAGAAACCAAGCGCAATAATTACAACGATTGGCATTTCTCGCATCATTTCCATTTTCTCAACAAATAACAGAATTGAGAATGCTGCCATAGTTGTTAAAACAGAGGTGAATACAGAGGGCATAACCTCCATTGTTCCGTCTAATGCAGCTTTGTATGGACTTTTACCTTTTTCAAAATGCGCATAAATGTTTTCAGCAATAACAATTCCGTCATCCACCAAAATTCCAACGACCAATATCATTCCGAACAATGAAATCATATTGACTGTTAGGCCCATCATATTGGCAATGATGAACATTCCCATAAATGAGAATGGAATACCAAATGCAACCCATAAGGATAGGCGAGTGCTTAGGAATAAACCTAGCATGATTAACACTAATATCAAACCAATAAATCCGTTTGATGTAAGTAGGTTAATTCTATCTTGCAAGGAAGCTGCAAATTCATATTCAAGCGTTAATTCTGCAGGATTTCCCTTTTCATTATATGTATCAATATATTCTTTTACAAAGTCAGTTATGGCGCCCAAATCCTGATCGGGCGTTTTTTTAACATCTATAGACACGGCAGGCATTCCTTCCGCAAATACTTCATAAGAATTTTCAGAAAAACCGAAGCGGACATTGGCTACATCACCAATGGTTATTTTTTGCCCGTCAAGCGTGCTTCGTAGCACAATGTTTTCAATTTCCGCAGGATCTGTAGAGCGTTCTCTTGATCTAATTATCAACTCTTCTGCGCTATTTCTTAAAATACCACCAGTTAAATCTTGATTATTGCGTTGAATGGCTAATGAAATTTCATCAATTAACACATTATATTTTAAGAGGTCATTTTCTCTTACATCAACTACAATTTCTGGCTCCGGAAATCCGCGCAAATCAATAATAGAAATAAGACCAGATGCATAGAGTTCATTCTCAATTTTATCCCCTTCTTTTTTTAATACCCATAAATCGGGGCTTCCCTTCAATCCTAATGTTGCCACCATTTCAGACATTGGGTTGGACTTAAGTCTTGTTACAATAGGTTTTTCAGCTCCTTGAGGAAAGGAGTTAATACTACTCACGGCATTTTCTACGTCTTTGTAGATTTCGTCCATGTCAGCTCCTTCAAATCCTTTAACAACAATGGAGGCAATGTTTTCAGATGAAGTAGAATTAATTAACTCTACACCGTCCAATCCGCGCAAGGCTTGTTCAATTTTAATTGTAACACCTTCTTCCATTTCTCCAGGAGATGCGCCAGGATAGGCCACACTAACAATTACTGTTTGCGGATCTAGCTCAGGGAAAAATGAGCGGTTGATTTTATATAAACTATAAGCACCAAATAGCAAGGTGATTACAATAGCTGCATTCGCCCAAATGGGCTTCTTTATGAAAAATTTAACTAAACCTCTCATAGCTTAATGGATCAAAACTTGATATTTAGAAGTATCTGTAAAACTCAATACTTCTTGCGTAATTACAATCATGTTGTCTTTCAAACCTTCTATAAATGCACCTTGTTCATTTGTGTTTAAAACTTGGACAGGCTGTTTAGTTAATGCAGAATCTCTTTTAGAGTAGGTGTAGACATAGTTATCATGAATGGCGCTTTTAGGAAGTCGCATTCCCATATGTGTTTCTGCTTGGTTGAGCTCAACTTCAACATATTCTCCTTCTGTAAACTCTTTGCCATCTAAACTTTTTGGTCGCACATAAACATCAATTGATTGAGTACTTTTATTAATGACATCTGAAATTCTAATAACTGCTCCGCTTCCTTTTAATTCTCCATTTGTGTTGTATATGGTTACTTCCGTTCCAATTCCAATAGAGGCAGATTGACTTGTTGGGATAGATACAGGTATTTCAAAATTTCCAGTTTCTACCAAGCGCATTATTTTAGTTCCAGGATTTACAACAGAGTTATTGGTTGTGTATACATCAGTAACAACACCATTGAATGGAGCGTATACCGTGAATTTTCGCAATTGCTCTTCTAAACTCTTAATACTAAAGTATTCTGTTAACACATTTCGGGTTGAAATGAATATTTTCTCTTTATTACTAGACCATACTGGTAGTTGCGGAAGAGTGGCATTCAATTTTATACTTCCAATATAATTTTCCCATTTTTCAAATTCACTAGAAAAATCGGTTTTTAAATCGGGTAATAGATTTGCGATTATATTAATAAAACCACTTTTTCTTGCGCGTAAATTATAA
>CAKZPK010000036.1 GCA_937139035.1 uncultured Crocinitomix sp.
TCTCTACCACTGAATGAGGGGGCCTTGTCTCCTATTTTTAAATTTGTCATGGACGAATAATTAATCATTGTTCGACACAAAATTAATCAAAATTGTTTTATCTCTGTTTGTTTTTTCGGATTTATTTTAAAAATAATGAAGCTGTTTTTTAATTTATTTCGTCTAATTCATCCGAAATAGCTAGCTTTAAGCTGTAATAAAATTTTTAGGTGTTGCTCCCTAAATAATTAATTTAAAAACATTGATGGAAACCTTTCTAAAGGAAAAGATTGAGCTTATTTATCAGGCACATCCAAATGATTTAAAGGATGTTTCCATTATTATACCAAATAAACGGGCGGCGGTTTATATTCAAAATTATTTGGCCGAGCAAAAAGGAAAAGCTCAATTCTCACCAGAAATTTTGACCATTAATGAATGGGTTGATTTAAATACTGATGAAAAAATAATCACTCAAATTGAATTGTTATTTATTCTTTTCGATATTCATTGTGTTATTGAAAAGGATGAAGCGGAAGATTTTAATAGTTTTATTAAATGGGGGCGTATTATTTTATCTGATTTTGATGAGATTGACCGTTATTTAATTCCATCTAAATTAATTTTTAGAGACCTTAGAAATATAAAGGAGATTGAGAATTGGAGTTTTTTAGAGGAGGAATTATCGGATGGGCAAGAGAAATATTTGTCACTTTGGGATAAGTTGCCAGAGTATTATCAAAAGTTGAATGCTGAGCTTGAAAAACGGCAAGTCCTTTATCAGGGGGCGGCTTATAAAAACTTTTATGATGAGTTGATTAACCCTGAGAGTGGGTTCAAATTTGCTGCGCATTATTATTTTATCGGGTTTAATGCCTTGTCAAATAGTGAAGAGCAAATCATAAATTATTTGCGTAAGGAAAAGTTGGCAGATGTTTACTTTGATATTGATCAAAGTTATTTTGGAAATATTGAACATGAGGCAGGGCATTTTTACCGGAAAATTGTAAAACGTTGGGGGATAAAGAAAGAAGTAGGAAATCACTTTAATGCAGAGCCTAAAAGAATCGAGGTAATTGAAACGGCACAACAAATTGCTCAAACTAAAATTGCTGGTAGTATCATAGAAAAATTGGTTGCAAATGATGTTAATATGGATCAAACTGCCATTGTATTGGCGGATGAATCTCTGTTAATTCCTTTAACAAGGTCTTTGCCCGAGACAATTGAGCGTGCCAATATTACAATGGGTTATCCTCTAAAATTTTCTCATTTAAAGGGGTTGATTGATATTGTTTTTGATTTGCAATTTAATTTCCAAAAGTTTAATTCAACTCGTATTTATCATAAATCATTGTTGAATTATCTGGATCATCCATATTTAGTTGACCTAATAGGTGATCAAAGCCGATTAAATGATTTTGAAAACGAAATTGTAGAAAAGAATAAAATTTTCATTCAGCGAGAGGAGTTGCTTCATGTTTTTCCAGAACTAAATGCAATTGGTCATTTATTTGAAGTATGGAAAACTCCGTTGCGAGATGGTTTTTTAGCATTTAATGAACTAACGCGTGCACTTTATGCATCATTAAAAAGCGCAGGATCAGATCGACAGATTGATCTTGAAATTGTTTACCATTTTGCTAGAGGTTTTAAAAAGTTCGAGGCCATTGCATTGCAATATCCGCATCAACTTAATCTAAAATCATTTAAGGTTTTGTTTTATCAGTTTTGGCAATCTGAATCACTTTCTTTTTTAGGGAATCCTATAGAAGGTTTGCAGGTGATGGGGATTTTAGAAACTCGTACGTTGGATTTTGAAAACCTGATTATTTTAGGAATGAATGAGGGCAATTTGCCTAAAACCAATGTTGTAAATACATTTATTCCAAGAGATTTAAAATTAAATCATGGCTTACCAGTTGAAGAGGATCGACAAGCCATTTTTGCGCACCACTTTTACCGTTTATTGCACCGTTCTAAAAATATCTTTTTCACTTATAATTCTACCACAGATGGAATTGGTGCGAGTGAAAAAAGTCGTTTTATCACTCAGCTTGAAAATGAACTAAGGGTTGACTTGGGGCATGAAATGCAGTTTTTCACATATACTTCTGACGATCGAGCTGCTGAAATTTCTAATTTGAAATATGCAAGTACAGAAGCCGTGCAACAAAAATTAGATGATCGGTTAGAAAATGGTTTGTCTCCATCTGCGTTGAATAAATTAGTGGCTTGCCCACTTGATTTTTATTATCGCTATGTTTTGGGAATGAAGGAAAATGTGACAGTGGAAGAAAATATTGAATCTTCAACCTTTGGAACAAAAATTCACAATGTATTAGAGGATATTTTTCAGAGAAACTTTTTAGATAAAAAAATAAAACTGGATGCTCAGGTTTTAGAGGCTGAAAGAAAAAAAGTTGAAGGTTATCTCAAAGCTGCCTATCTAGAAGATTTCAGTGAGAATGATATAAAGTTCGGACAAAATAAATTGTCATTTGATGTTTCTTTAGGATTTGTAGATCGATTTTTGGTCAGGCAAATTGCAGAAATAAAAAAGACAGAAAGCCCTATTTTTATAATTGATCTGGAAAAGACATTGTCAGCAACCTATCAATGGGAAATTAATGGAGATATGAAAACCATTAAAATTGAAGGTAATGCAGATAGGATTGAGCAATTTGGTTCACATTATCGAATCATTGATTATAAATCCGGGAAGTGCGATTTTAATAAGATTAGTTTAGGAGCAAAGGTGTTGAATGAAGGAGGGATGAGGACTTTAATGAAGCACGATAAAAAAGGATATGGCCGCCAATTATTAATGTATGCGCTGATGTTTCGAGCAACTTATCCTGAGTTTGAGCAATTTTCTGCGGGTATTATATCCATGGTGAATGTGGATGATTGGGTGCAAAATGTTATTCCTAAAAAAGGTGATTCTGAAATTCTGACTAATGAGATTTTGGATGCCTTTGAGGAAGAGTTGCGCTATTCAATTGAGGAGCTTTATCAGGATGATTTCTTTTTTGAACACAATTCCAAAGCAACTTATTGTGAACACTGTGACGTTTAGTTTCAATTATCAATTACCAATTACCAAGTACCGAGTACTAATTACCGAGTACTAATTACCAAATACTAAGTACCAAGTACTAAAAATCACCCTTCTTTTCCAGCTTCAACCGCCTTGCGAACACTACCGTGAGTTTTTAGTAATTTGTTTGCTGCATCATAACTGATTTTAAGCGAATTCATAACCATTGTTGTGCCTCTGTCTACCAATTTGTTGTTGCTCAGTTGCATGTCTACCATTTTGTTGCCTTTTACACGGCCAAGACCAATCATTAAGCTAGTAGAAATCATATTGAGAACTAATTTTTGAGCTGTTCCAGATTTCATTCTTGTACTGCCAGTTACAAATTCAGGTCCAACAATTGGAGTGATTGGAAACTGGGCTGTTGCTGCCAATTGACTGTTGCGGTTAGAAGTTACCCCTGCAGTGAGAACACCTTTTTCGTTTGCTTTTTCCAAGGCTCCTATTACATAAGGCGTGCTGCCAGAAGCTGCAATTCCAACAAGGCAGTCTTCATCATTGATTTCGAATTCCATTAGATCCTTCCAGCCTTGCTCCGTATCATCCTCTGCAAACTCCACAGCTTTTCGAATGGCGGAATCTCCCCCGGCTATTATTCCTACAACAAGACCATGTTCTACCCCAAAAGTTGGAGGGCATTCAGAGGCGTCAACAATACCTAATCTGCCACTTGTGCCCGCTCCAATATAAAAAAGACGTCCACCAGTTTTCATTTTTTGCAAGGCTGCTGTTACGAAGGCCTCAATTTGAGGAATGCTTTTTTCAACAGCTAACGGTACGGATTTATCTTCTTGATTAATATTGCTCAGCAGTTCATTGATGCTCATTTTTTCCAAATTATCATGGTTTGAGCTGCTTTCTGTTATTCTGTCTTCTTGTTTCATTTCAATTTTATTATGTCATTTAAGTACTAGCATTGTTTAATGCAAATAAGTGCTGCTAGTTCCTTGCCTACAAGTGTTCCAATGGCTACGCCCATGCCACCCAATCTGACACCGCAATACACATGATCTGATATTTTTTTAACGATAGGTGATTTTGATTTTCCTACACCCATTGTTCCTGCCCATTGATGTTCAATCTCAAAATCAATATGAGGTAGTAAATTTTCTCGCAGTATTTTTTCTAGATGAGAAATGATCTGCTCTGTCGTTTCTAATTTTGTTGTAGTTTCTCCTTTAAAATCCAAATTTCTTCCTCCGCCAAACAGCACTCTATTTCCAATATTCCTGAAATAATAATAACCCTCATCAAAATGGTAGATTCCTTTAAAAGGTAAATCTTTAATTGGACTGGTGACGACTACTTGCGCACGAGCTGGGGCAACATCTTCATCAGGCAGCAGTGTTTTTGCGAATCCGTTTGTGCAAATGGCAAGTTTACCAAATTGGAAAACACCCACATTGGTAAATAATTCTTGTGCTTGTATTTTTTTTGCTTCAATTCCGTTTAAAATTCGAATTCCTTTAGAGTGAGCTAGTCTTAGTAATCCATCTAGCATCTTTCCAGTGTTAATTTGACCTTCGGCACCATGCTTAATGGCATGGGTAAACTTGTTGAATCCTGCTTTTTTGCAAATGTTTTCATCCACTTTAAACACCTCGTCAATTCCTGTGATTGTTTTTAGTTTGGTATTTAAGTCATCCAAATGTTTAATGCATTCATCAAATGATTCTTTTTGAGAACTGGTAAACAGTTCGTAAGATCCTAAAGATTTATATTCAATCTCTTCATCTCCTAATAATTGGCGTAAATACTTAAGCCCTTCCCATCTTTTTTGAACAGTCTTAAAAACAATGTTCTCGGGTTGCTCCTTTAGGTCTGCTAATAATTCAGAAGGGCTGCCAATGCATGCAAAGCCCGCATTCTTAGTACTGGCACCTGTTGGTAAATAACCTCTTTCTAAAACTGTTACTTTTTTGGATGGATGGCGTTGTTTAAGGTGAATAGCTGTTGAGAGTCCGACAATTCCTGAACCAATTACCAAAAAATCGGTATGGTTTATGTAAGTTTCTTTTTCCCAATAACTGAGTGCGTTAATTTCAAGCATGGCAGTAATTATATGGGTTTAAACCTAGCATAGGTCGCTTTTTTTTCGGATATTTGTTTAATTGGACAACCTCATAAAACTAAAGAAAAGTAACCTTGGTTTGTGTAGGCTTATGTGCAAGTTGCAAACAACAATGTGTTGAACGATTGGTAGGAGTTACTTTTTGTGGTTTGATACATTGATAGTTGAAGGGCAAAAATAAAATGAACCTTTTTGCTAAATAAGGGTATAAAGCAATGATGAGAATAATCATTTTAGCGTTAATAATTTTGACTGCAGGGTATACCTATGGTCAAACCACGGTGATTGAATTAAAACCTGTGGTTAGAAATGACGATACAGGTAAATCATTGAATGGTGCAACAATTGAAGTGTACAAAAATGGTGCTTTAGTTGCCAAAGAAAGTTCCGGTTCGAATGGTAAAGTTCCTCCTATTGAGCTTCCCGTTTGTATGGGGTGTACCTATAAAATTTTCATTAAGAAATCAGGATTTGTAACAAAAATGGCCATTATGGATGGGCATGCAGATTACCCTGAAGAACTTCCTCCAGGAACGGTAGAGCAAAAGTTTGAAGTAGGAATTTTTGAGAGCGTACCAGATATAGATTTTTCTTTTTTAGAGAAGGAACCTATGGTTGAATTTGCAATTGAACCATCAGGATTTATTGGCTTTGATCAACAAAAGATCAAGGTGATGAAGAAAAAAATTGAAGCGCTTCGCAAGAAGATGGAGGAGAAGAAAGAGGAACTAGAAAAAGAAGCGAAGGAAAAAGAAAAACAAGAGGCAGACTTTAATGCATATGTTGAGGCGGGGGATGTCGCAATGAAAAAGACGGAGTATGAAAAAGCAATTGGTCAATATGAGTTAGCGCTAGGATTAAAGCCAGATCATCAACCAACAAAAGATAAAATTCAGGATGCCAAAATTAAATTGGAAGAATTAAGAGCAAATGCTGAAAAAGAAGAAGCCTGTAATTCTAAAATGACCGAAGCTAAAACAGCCCGTTCTGCAAAAGAATTGGAAAAAGCCTTGACATTATACAAAGAGGCATCAGGTCTTAAACCATCTGAACAACTTCCGAAAACATATATCGCTGAAATTGAAAAAGAATTGGCGGATCAAAAAAACAATGAGGCCGCCTTTAATAAATTGGTTGCAGAAGGTGACAATGCTGTTGGAATTGAAAATTACGACGACGGAATTTCAAAATATGAAGCCGCGCTTGATTTGAAAGCTGACGCTGGTGTGACTGCCAAATTGGAGGCAGCCAAAAAGGAAAAAGCAGATAAAGAAGCTGCTTTAGCTGAAGAAAAGGCGAACCAAGATAAATACAATCAAGTTATTGCATCTGCAGATGGAGCTTTTGATACAGAGAAATATGAAGAAGCCCGAAAGTTTTATGAAGAGGCTTTAAAAATGAAACCAGGGGCTGATTTACCGACAAGTCAAATTCAAACAATTGATGAAATCTTAAAAAAGAGAGCAGATGAAGAGGCGGCCAAGGATCAATTGGAAGCAAACTATAACCGTCTGATGGATGAAGGAAAAGATAAAATCAATGAACGTTCATGGGATGATGCGAAAGCCAAGTATGAAGAAGCGCTGGACTTGAAGCCAGGAGATTCAGCGGCGCTTGCTCAATTAGATTTAATCGCAAAGGAAAAAGAAAAGGCCGCGGGAGAAGAAAAGCTCAATGCTGAATATGATGCACATATGAAAGAGGCCCAATCTCTTTTTGACCAGAAAAAATATATAGAAGCTAAAGCTGAATATAATGCAGCGTCAGGTGTTAAACCGCAAGAACAAGCTCCAAAAGATGAAATTGTAAAAATTGATTTGCTTTTAGCCGATCAAGCTAAAACAGCAGAGAAAGAAGAGCAGTATAATAATATGATGTCTGAGGGAGATGCTGCGAGTGATCGTAAGGATTATACGCAAGCAATAGATCGTTATAAAAAGGCATTAGAGGCAAAACCTGGTGATTCTGTTGCGGAAGCTAAAATTGATGAAGTTAATAAGCTTATTGATGCAGATAATAAATTAGCGGAAGAGCAAGCAAAGTTTGATGGTTTTGTGGCAGATGCAGAACAGGCTTTTAATGTTGATGATTACGATAAGGCTAAGCTAAACTATAATAAAGCATTGGAAATTAAAGATGATGCAGTTATTAGAGCAAAGGTTAAAGAGATTGATGACCTAATAGCAAAAAGCCAAGGAGAGGCAGAGATTAAGGAGAAATATGATGCGGCTATAGCAGAGGCTGAAGCGGCTGAAAAATCGAATGATTTACAAACAGCTATTGATAAATACAAGGCTGCTAACTCAATTAAAGAGGATGATTATCCTAAAGGACAAATTGTAAAACTAGAAGAGCAGTTGAGATTGGATGAAGCAGCTGATGCAAAAGAAAAAGAATTTGCTGGTTTTGTTGCAGAGGCTGATGCAGCTTATGCAGCCGCGGATTATGCAAAAGCACTAGATAATTATAAAGCAGCCATTAAGGTAAAGCCAGATTCAGAAATTTCAAATAAAATAAAAGAGGTTGCTCTTAAATTGGACGAAGAAAATCAGAATGCGGATACGCAGGAACGATATGAAAAGAAAATAGCTGAGGCAGATGCTGCTTTTAAAGATGAAAACTGGGATAGTGCACGAGCATTATATGAAGAAGCGGGTACCATTAAAAATTCAGAAACATATCCTGACGAGCAAATAGCTGAGATTGAAAAAAGAATGAAAGCAGAGTCTGAAGATGAAGCGCAACGTCAGTATCAAAAAATTATTGATAAGGCAGACGCACTTTTGGATGAGGATAAATTAGAGGAGTCGAAAAGTTATTATAACCGTGCATTGGGAATTAAAAAAACAGATGCATATGCACAAGCTCAGATTGAGAAAATTGAACAAATTAAAAGAGATCGTGAGAATGCACTGTCTGAAGAGAAGAAATTGGAGGAGGATTATAATGCTTTAATCAAAGAAGGGGAAACAGCTATGAATGTTGATAGCTGGCAACAAGCCTTGGATAAATTTAACGCTGCACTTGCTTTGAAACCTGGAGAATCTTATCCGCTTAATAAAATTGCGGAGATTGAAGGCAAAATGGGGGCAGACGATTTAGCAAAACAAAAAGAGGCAGATTATTTAGCGCTAATCTCTAAAGGAGATCAAGAGTTTAACAGTAGTGATTATAATGCCGCAATTACAAGCTATAACGAGGCGCTGAAAATTAAACCAGGAGAGAAATACCCAACAGACAAGATAGAAGATGCAAACAATATGTTAATGAAGGCTACTGATGATAAAGCAGAAGAAGCCTATCAAAAACTATTGGCTGATGCGCAAAATAAATTTGATTTGAAAGAGTATGATGCTGCTTTAGCTCTATACCAAACAGCACTTACAACAAAACCATCTGATCCATTACCGCAACGAAAAATGGATGAAATCAAACAAATTCAGTTAAAATCGAATGAAGCGGATAAGTTAGAGGATGAGTACAATGGTTATATCAAAGATGCGGACAATCAATTTGAAAAAGGAGATTGGAAAGATGCGAAAGAAAATTATGTAAAGGCATATAATTTATTCAACAGAAGTTGGCCTGAGGAGCGTATTAATCAGTGTACTGATAATATGAAGGCAGAAACTTCTGCAACAGAGAAAAGGCAGTATGATAAGATTATTAAAAAGGCAGATGGCTTATTTAATAAAGCTGATTATGAGAATGCAAAAGAGTATTATAATCGAGCGCTCAAACTTTTTCCAACAGATCAATATCCAAAAGATAAGTTAAAAGAAATTGAAGAAATTCTAAATCCGCAGGCTGTTGTGAAGACTAAAACGAATATGACCAACTACGGAAAGCCTAATCGTTCAACAAACTCGGTTGATGTGGCGAATATGTTGGCAAATGCTGAGGCAGAAAGAAAATTTATTATTGCACAAAAAACCGAACAACAAGGATTAGATGCGGCAGATGCAGTTGATGAAAGCTCAATTGAGCAAACGGATGAAAACTATGATACAAGAGAAAAAGTGGTTAGAATTAATGAAGCCATTGATGAATCTGGAATTGAGCCAAACGAAGAACGCGTAATAGCGTCTGAATACGTTGAGGTGATGGTTGATGATCAATCCGTTGTGGATCGTGATAGAGTGCAGATGAATGATAATAATGTCCAGCTACAGACTCAGGTAGTTAATAATATTAATGTCGAATTAGAAGAAATAAATACTGAAAGTGATTTACCTAGAGAAGGATATTTATTAGATGTGGAAGAAATTCGTGCCGAAATTATTTTGGAAAATAACCTAGAAGATTTAGCGCAAACAAATGAAACTTTTTCTCAAAGAAATTATGTGTCTTCTATTGAAGAAAATAGAATTGAAATTGATCCTAAAAGAGATATTCCGAGATTAAATACTGAGAATCATGTCGAAAATCATCAAGTTGATATAGTGAATTCTAATAATACTAACACATGGGATCAAGAGGATGTAGTGATGAAGGTGAAAGATGATACAGAGGTGATGATTGAAGAAATTAGAGTGATTGAACTAACTGCAGACATACCAAGAGAATTAGGAGAGGTAAGTATAGAAGAAGTTAATACAACTTTAGTTGGTGTAGATGCAAGTATGCAAGACGATCAATATGATGTGTCAATTGATCAAAAAAAATATACAGAAGGCATTATTAATGAAATTGAAATAGAGAATTTGAATAATGACATACCACGCGAACGTATGGAAGATTTTACTGAAAAGCAAAATATAGAAAATGCGGATAAGGTTGATGAATTAAAAATAGATCAAAACAACGTGCTGTTCAATACAGATATTGAAGTGGAGAAGATGGAAGTTGAAATGGTTGAAAATAAAATTGAGGATGATAAAAACCGTGAAGGGTATGAAGTTGTAGTAGATAAAATTGCTGAAGACAAAGAAGATTATCTAGGAAATAAAACAGCCGAAACATTAGATGAAAGCCATTCAACTGTTGACTATTTGGAGGGGAACAAAAATGATCAGGAAGCAACAAATAAAGACTTGGATGAAACGGCAGATGAATTGATTGATAATACTTCTGATATGGTGGATGAGATGAAGGAGGAAAACAATGAGCTTAGTGAAAAGAGTGAAGAAGATCTTGAAAAATCAGCGGATTATGTTGAATCTCTAAAAGATATTGACGTAACTAAAATTGATGAAGAAATGAAAAATGCCTTGGGTGATCAATTCCCTGAAGGTGTGACAGAAGAGATTTATACACTTAATGATGAGGATGGTTTGATGGTTTCTTATGTTGTACGACGCGTAGTTGTTCGTAATGGTGCAGGAAATCTATACGAAATGATTCAAACCAAATTTGGAACAGTATCCTATACTTGTAACGGACATGGAATTACAGAATTTGAGTGGGAGGATAAAACAGATGCCGCCGACTTAGTTCGTAATTAAACCTTTTCTTCCCAAAAAAAGAAATAACTTTGCTCCAATAAATTTCACATGAAGCATTATTATTTACTATTTATTTTTCCTTTTTTCTTTTTAAGTTGCGGAGGCGATTCAACAAATACTGATACAGAAAGTAATGAAACTCCAGTAGCAAAAACAGTAGAATTGTATGGTAGTACGCAAGGGACAACTTTTGCAATCATCTGCAACGATTCTATTACAATTTCAATGGAGGAAGTGAATCAGATATTGTCCAATTTTGATGACGCTTTAAGCAGTTATATTCCCAATTCTATTTTAACGAAATTGAATGAGTCAGGTGCAGGTACTTTTGTTTATCAGGATGCACATAACTATTTTAATCGCTGTTATAAAATGGCGCTTTCTGTCCATGCGTTAACAAACGGTGCATTTGATCCGACAGTATATCCTTTAGTGGATGGATGGGGGTTTATGAAAAATTTGGATGTAGTGCCAGATTCTGTTACTGTAGATTCTCTAAGAGCATTATTAGGCTTTCAGAATGGATATCACTTTAATTTTTCAGGAGATGTATCAGAAGATTCTTTGGCAACCTCTAAAATCATTAAAAATACGCCTGGAGCCAAGTTAGATTTTAATGCCATTGCACAAGGTTTAGCTGTGGATGTTTTGGCCGAGGAATTAGAAAAACGCGGAGGCAAAAACTATTTTGTTGAAATTGGAGGAGAGATTAGAGTTAAAGGAAATAACGCTGATGGTGTTTCTTGGCGAATTGGTATTGATAAACCAGTAGAAAATTCAGATGAAAATACGCGTGAATTGCAAGAAGTTGTAAGCGTTGAAAATAGGAGTATTGCAACCTCTGGTTCATATCGTAAATTCTATGAGAAAAATGGTGTTAAATATTCGCACACGCTTAACCCTTTAACAGGTTATCCTGTTACGCATTCATTATTAAGCGCGACTGTGGTGGCAGAATCATGTGCAATGGCTGATGCAATGGCTACTGCATTTATGGTGATGGGGCCTGAAAAATCTATTGCGTTTATTGAGGAAAATACAGCACTCGGATTGGATGTTTATTTGATCTTTATCAACGAACATGACGAATTCCAAACTTATTATACCCCAGCATTTGGTAAAATGATTGAACTTTAAGCGGTGTCATGGTAGAATTGAAAGATTATGTATTAGCAGATAATGCAAGGCTTATAGGAGAGCAATCTTTGTCAGAGTCTTTACAAGGTATTTTTATTGGTACAAATAAGTATCTTTTTTTTGTGCCTGTTAATACTACTGAGGATATTCGAAAAACGCGGAAAGGAAAACCAGTTGAGCCTACTTTCTTTTTTAAAGGAAAACCCGTTTCTGAGGTTATTCACGATTTTGTTAATCGCCGTGGAGTCAGTGTAGCCGAGCTAGAAGATTTTTTACGAAAAAAAATTAAAAAAGAGATTCCAAAAAGTCAATGCTGCATAATAAATGACATTGAACAATTCAAAGTTTATTCCACTTGGTGGGGGAGTGGAGTTTTAATCAATAGCGGAAAAGGTAAAGCTGGTTGGAAACCATTTGTAAGTCGTTTTAAGAGCGCAAAAAAGAATGTTAAAGGATTTTATCAAGGACATACTAAATTAGTCCGTTAACTTTGTTACCCACACAATTATTAATTGCAGCATATGCCATTCAAAAAATTAAACGAACGCTTATTAGATAAAAGTGCTGAAATAGGGCTAGAAGAGCCTACTTCATTGCAAAAAGTTCTGATTCCGAAAATAAAAAGTGGTGCAAATATATTTGCAGTAGGACCTAATGGTGCCGGAAAAACAGAAGCTTTGGTAATTAGTGTATTGCAAAAATTGCAAATGAAAGCTAAAGGTGATAATCCGGTAGCGTTGATTTATGCTAAAGATAGAGATGCCGTGATGGCATTGACAGAGCGATTTAAAAAGTATACTGAATTTTCAGATATCCGAGTAAGTGCCGTGTTTGAAGAGCAAAACATTAACCAGCAAAAGGATGAGGTGTATCGCGGGGCAGATATTGTAGTATCAACACCTAAAAGATTAAGTAAACTTTACTTTTTAAATGGCATAAATTTGATGGAATTACAGATGATTATTGTGGAGGATGCCGAATTTTTGGTTGGAACAAGTTTTCATACACATATTGATCGGATTTCTGAAAGTATCCAAAAATGCCAACACATTGTTTTT
This sequence comes from uncultured Crocinitomix sp., assembly GCA_937139035.1. Lineage (GTDB taxonomy): Bacteria > Bacteroidota > Bacteroidia > Flavobacteriales_D > Crocinitomicaceae > Crocinitomix. The sequence goes on from CAKZPK010000036.1 coordinate 12,790, forward strand.
GCGCAAAAATACGATTCAAAATTAGAGCGTTTACGCGATTTGTTTATGAAAAATGCGCAAGTTGTTCAATAACTCAAGTGAGATAATGAAAAAAAAATAAAATTGAAAGAGTCTTTCTAACGTCTTGTTATTTAGTAGTTTAATTTTTGTTTTGTTTAAATTTTTTGAAAGATTCGTAATTTTTTGATTGGGAAAAAGCAACTTAAATAAAAAGAGTAGCGTCTATTAATCAGACCACACATTTTCAACATATACTTCTGGTAATCAAAATAATACACTCTATGTATATGTTAAAAATATGTGCTTTAACCAAATAAAAAAGCAAAATGAAAATTTTAAAAACCCTATTCTTGACCATTGCATTATCCGCTTTCGGATTAGTAGCTCAAGATGTTCCTTTGGAAGAACTTCCAACAGCAACACTAAATTCAAACTTTTATCTGACCTTAGATTCAGATGCACCTGTTTCAAACTATTATTATGTGGATATTTCACATCTTGATTTTGCAAGCGAAGCAGATTTGATTAAACAATGTGGATATTACTTAACCGCCAATTTAATTACAACAGTTCCCCATTACACCGAACAATATTTAATTGTTCAAATTCATACAGAATATATAGGAGAAGACGCTTCATTAGAGGAAGTTCAAACCTATTTAAATCAATTATCTAAACCACTATAAACGATTTCTTCGTTTAACAGTATCCCCTAATAAATACAATTATGATTCAGACAAAAATATCTTTTGTAGCACTATTGGTATGCCTATTTTCGGGTAACCTTTTTGCGCAAATAGTCGGGACAGATGGCTTTTTAATGGCCCCCGGACTTGAAGTTGGTATTAATCAAGATGGCTATGAAGGCTCGCAAGGTCTTCCTCCATTTCCAACTCATTATAGAGGCGCATCAGGGCGTCTTGGATTTTTAGCAAATCCACAAAATGACGATTGGGTAAATTATGACGGCGACTTTTTTATGCCAGGTGCACCCGAATGCAGATTTGGAATTGAAGTAGACGGCACAACTTATTTTAACAGTTCTGCCTTAGGTTCTTCAATTGCAAGTGCGGGTC
>CAKZPK010000037.1 GCA_937139035.1 uncultured Crocinitomix sp.
ATAATAATTTGTATTTAAGTTTATATGAAACAAACATAATGTTCTCTTAAACTCACAAATTTAAAATGCGACGAACTTCCAATTTAGCAGTGTTTATAGCAAAAATGTTAAAACAGGACCTAAACCAGTCATTCGTCTACAAAGTACCAAATAACATTAAAAATGTGGTAATATTGTTAATTGAAAATGGTTGGAAAATTTCTTTTACGTAAAATTGGTCAGGTGATATTTCACTCCCTGTTTTGGGTGGCAGTTCTTCTATTTTACACTTCTTTTTTTGGAGTAGGGAGCAGTGATTTTAGTTATGTATTATCATTTTCCTTATTCTTAATGCCAATAACCATAGCTACTACTTACGTTTTTATTTATAAAATAATACCTGATTACCTTGTAACAAAACGATATTTTCGATTTGGATTCTACAGTTTGTGTGCCATAATTATTTCTGCTTACCTTATTGTAGTTTCGGTTTTCTTTGGGTTAGTTTATTTGTCCAATTTTCAATATGAAAACATGGTTCCAATCAGTAAAAGTCTGCTGTTTGTTGCTATAAGTGTTTATGTGGTGGTGATTGCAGTGAGTGCCTTTAAACTTTTAAAACTAAATTTTCAGCATGTTGGAGAAGCAAAAAAAATGGAAACTTTAATTTTAGAAACGCAGCTAAAATTAAAGGAGCAAGAGTTGAACTATTTAAAGATGCAAATTCATCCTCACTTTTTATTCAATACATTGAACACTATGTATGGGTTTGCTCTTAAAAAGGCAGATGAAACTCCTGAAATGATTTTAAAACTCTCTAATTTATTGGATTATTTGCTTTATAAAGTGGATAAGCCATTTGTGCTTTTAAAGGACGATATTAATCATATCAAAGATTATATCGAATTGGAAAAAATGCGTTTTAATGATACCATGAAAATTGAATTTGTAACAAATACCATTTCTGAAAATTTAAAAATAGCCCCTATGCTTTTGATTCCGTTTGTTGAAAATAGTTTCAAACACGGAGCAATTAAATCAAACCAACTTACTATAAATATGCGATTGCATTGCGAGGATCAATTTATTCATTTTTATATTGAAAATTCGAATACAAAAACCAAGGCAGTGACGAAAGGAATAGGTCTGGAAAACATTAAGAAACGCTTAGATTTATTGTATAAAAATGATTATACGTTAAAAATTGAAAATGAAGATGATTTTTTTAAAGTAGATTTAAAATTAAACCTGAATTAACAATTGAAAAAAGATAAGACTATATCCTGCATTATTGTTGATGATGAGTTGATTGCCCGAGAGGTGATACAGGCACATTTATCGAAAATACCAACTGTTAAAATTGTTGGCAATTTTGGCAATGCGGTGGATGCTTTTAACTTTTTACTTGAAGATACAGTTGACTTGGTTTTTCTTGATATTAATATGCCAGAAATATCAGGGATTTCATTTGCTAAATCCATCCATAAAAAAATTAAGATCATTTTTACAACTGCCTATAGAGATTATGCTGTTGAAGGTTTTGAATTGCAGGCCGTGGATTATTTATTAAAACCAATTTCTTTTGATAGATTGCTAAAAGCAGTGAGTAATTATGTTGAAATAAACTCCAAATTATATGTTGATCACAAAAAGATAGCCGAACGGAATGATTTTATGTTTGTCAGATCTGATCGGAAAATGCTCAAAGTTGATTTTGATTTGATTGTTTATATTGAAAGTTATAGTGATTATCTTAAAATTCACCTGTCGGGTAAAACTATTGTAACAAGAATGACTATTAGTGCGGTTGAGGCAAAATTACCGAGTAAGAAATTTTTAAGAATACACCGCTCTTATATTATTGCTATTGAGAGTATTTCATCTTTTACAAATGAAGAAATTGTGGTAGATAATCAGCATTTGCCTATCAGTAGAAGTTATAAAAAGGAAGTTCTAAATACTTTGGAGAAGTTTTGATATAGCTTCAATAGAAAACACAATTGAATACTATTTTTCTTAAGCTTCTATTATTGGTGTTTTGAGAATTACTTTTGTTCCTTCCTCCAAATCATGATATTCAATTGAGAAGTGATTGCCATAAATCTTTTCCATCCAATTAATTCTGTCTCTTGTAATTTTAATTCCATGGGAAATTCCTTTATGTGTTCGGTTAATTTCTTGCGATTTTTTGCGCCCAACTCCATTATCAACGATTGTCCATAAAATGAACTCGTCATGCGGCTCAATATGAATGCCTAAGTGTTTATTTCCATCTGTTTTATGATATAGGCCATGGATTAATGCATTTTCTACAAACGGTTGCACCAGCATTGGAGGCGTGTTTACAAAATCTGCGACTTGCTCATAATCATAGTTCAAGGTGTATGAAAAACTGTTTCCTTGTTTTGTTGCGTTGAGTTTAATATAAGAGGTTAAAAAGTCAATTTCATCCAATAAACTGATAGATTCTAACATTGAATAATCTAATGTTTTGCGCAATAAACTCGAAAACATAGAAATATATTCATTTGCAAACTTGGTATCACCAAGGCGAATGCTAGCCTCAACTGTGGTTAAAGCATTAAATAAAAAGTGAGGATTCATTTGTTGGAGTAAGAGTTTCTCCATTGAATTTGCATAGGATACAGAGTTGAGAATTTCTCTGTTTTTTTCAGTTAGTTCTACTTGGTTTTTCTTTAGTTTATTATTGATTTTTCTAGTCTTTCTCACAGACATAATCATGTATATGATAAAGAATAATCCCACTAATATTAAACCAGATGACAATGCAATAATTAACCGATTACTTGATTTTAATTTCTCATTAATAATTTCTATTTCCTGTTTTTCATCCTGTACTTTATTCAATTCGCCAGCAACACTTGTAAAGGAGATATCATTTTTAAGTTTGTTTAATGTATTGTCTTCAAGACTTTCTAAAATTAATTTACCGTGGTCAATTAGTTTTAACGAATATTCTAAAGCAACAGTAGAATCTCCTAAATCAAGATAACTTTCTACCATATAGGTGTAAAAATCTGTAATTAAATCTTGATTTTCTATCAGTGATAATTGATCATTAATTTCTGTCTCTAGCTTTTTACCTTTTTCAATTTGGTTTAATTCAAAGCTAGTTTTTGATAGGTTTACTTTGCTTAATAGTTCGCCTTGGTAGTCGTGTATTTTTGAATAAAATTCAAGCGCTTTTTCTAAGTTTAATTGTGCTTTTTCAAATTCATTTAAAGAGATATAGCAAAGTCCTTTATTCATATAGGAGTTTCCTAGCATGGCTTGCTCTTCTGTTTTGAACGAATAGCTTTGAGATATATCTAGATGCCCCAAAGCTTCGTTATATGCCTCTGTATGATATAGCGCTATTCCCATGTTATTATGAACAATGGCTAGCAAAGTGTAATTGTCATTAGTAGTTTCAATTACATTATTGAAATATTCAATCGCCTTGGTGTAATCTTTAGTCTCCAAAAAAATTAAACCAATATTGTTGTATGAGTAGGCGGTTTGAACAAAGTCATTGTATTGAAAAGCAAGTTCTAAACAATACTTATATTGCTTTAATGCTTCAGAGTAATTTCGCAGGTTATAATTTGCAACACCTATTTGATTTGCAATGTCCATTTTAACACGACCATTCTCTATGTTAGAGGCAAGTGAATTGGCTTTGTCCAGATAAATTAATGCTTTGTTGTGTTGGAAGTTATAATCATAAAAAAAACCGATTAAAAAGTATATTTCACTTCGCTGTAAGCTGTCTTCGTTTTTGGAAAGTAAAGTAGCTTTTTGGAAAAAGTGTTCAGCGGAATCGAGCTGTTCATTTTTCAAGCATGTAACGCCTTTATCAATTTCTTTTTTATACCTAGGTTGCATATTTGCAACTGCATGAAACAGACATAAAAAAGTGATTAATGTAAAAACAATTTTCATGTTAGTTAGCCAGTTTATGCTCTATTATTTTTAAAAAATCGTCTTTCTTGCGTCTTGATAATGGAACTTCATCATTGTTTACCAATTTCACAAATCCACCATCTGTTTTTATAATTGATTTTATAAAGTTTAAGTTAATAATGTGTGAGCGGTGAACTTTAATAAAACTAGAATCAGGTAAGAGTGATTCATAATGTTTCATGTTTTTTGAACTGAGAATTTTTTGGTTGTCTTTTAGTACAATTTTGCAATAACTTCTATCTGCCTCAATTCGAACAATATCATGAATAGGAATGTATTTAACTTCGTCTATACTACTAATAGCAATCTTCTTATTTTCTCGACCTTTTAGTTCATTAAAAAGCAGCTCAAATTTTTCTTTATAGTCGTCTTTTTGTCCTATTTCTTGTTTTAATTTCAATAAAGTGTCCTGTAGTTCTGACGGTTTGTAGGGTTTTACCAAAAAATCAAACGCACTATACTTAATCGCTTTTATTGCAAAATGTCCATGAGCAGTTGCAAAAACAGACTTAAAATTAATTTGAGGCAAGGCATCTAAAATCTCAAAGCTAGATCCTTCAATAATTTCAATGTCAAAAAAAACAATGTCTGGCTTTTGTTTAATAATAGTACCAATTCCACTTGTTACACCATCAGCCTCACCCACAACAATAAAGCCTAAATTGGCTTCTTGAATTTGATGAATTAAGCTTTTTCTGAGTTGAACTTGATCTTCTATTATTACCACTTTCATGTAAAACAAATATATGGCTATTTAGAAAGAAACAATTTACCATCCGGAAAAAGAAAGCAACCGTTTGCAAATTACGTTTGACGACCTACAAAAAGTGACTGTTTTGATCCTTTTGCACACTATAAATTTGGTGTAAAATTAATTACTATGACACTAAAAAGAATAGGCGTAATTACACTCTTGTTTTGTTCCATATGTTTAAATGCACAGGTCAAAATTTCAGGAAATCTTGTGGATGAAAATGAGGAACCCATATTGTATGGCAATATTTTGGCGGTATCTAAATCGGATAGTAGTTTAATAAAAGGTGTATTTGCCGAGAATGGAAGTTTTGAGTTAAAGGTGAATGAAACTGAGTGCTTATTGAAAATTTCCGCAATTAATTACGAGCCTACTTGGATAACAATAACGGAGAGTATTGATTTAGGTTCGGTTGTTTTAATTTCAAATTTATTAGAAGGAGTTGAGGTGGTGGCTAAAACTTTACCATTTGAAAACAAGAATGGAAATGTGGTGATTAATGTTGATAATACCATTTTTGCGTCCAGCACTTCTCCGCTTGAAATTTTAGGGAAATCACCAGGAGTTATAGTGAACGGAAATGAAGTGAGTGTAATTGGTAGAGGTGATGCGCAAGTTTATATTAACAATAGACGAAGTACGATTGAAGCGTTGAATGCTTTGCCGGTATCCCAAATTCAATCGATTGAAATTGTAAAGAATCCTGATGCTAGTTACGAGGCGGAGGGAAAAGCCGTGATTTTAATTAAAACAAAGGAATTAGGATTAGAAGGATATCAAGCCAGAATTTTAGGACATTATACAAAAGCATTTTATCAATTAGGGTATTTTGATGGCTCAATTAATTGGCACAAGAAAAAATGGACAATTTCAGTATCTGGAAATTCTAATTTTGGAAGTACAGGAGTTGTTCGATACGATCAAATGCAAGTGCCTAATACAGCTGAACCATACGTGGCAGAGACGAAATATACCGAAGAAACTAAATTATTACCAGTTACAAATTACTTGTTTGGAGTGAAGTATAAGCTATCTCCTAGACAAACCATTTCTGCTGAATATAACGGGAATTATAGTCTTTATGAGTTGGATGTGGAAACCAATATTGATCAACGTTTTGATGCTGGAAGTGCACGTAATATCAATTCACTTTTAGATGCAAAAAGTCTTTGGAAAACAAATGTAGTGTCAACCAACTACAGTTTGGAGACTGATACTTTAGGAAGTAATCTTTTTGTAGGAGCAACTTATAGTGCATTATTTAAAGGGTATGATGATAATGTGAATGAAACTACAAATATTGATGATGCTTCATTTATTGCACAAACCAAATCAGTTGGAGAAAATTTGAACGTTTTAAGGAATGCTCAAATAGATTTTTTAAAACTATTTAAAAATGGAAACAGCTTTAAATTAGGAAGTAAGATATCAAATGTTTTATCAAGTTCGGACCTTTCGCTTGGCACTGTTTCAGGAGATTCATCTTACAACAATATTCAAAATAAACTCAAGTACAATGAAAATTTAATTGCAGGATATTTTAATTGGAATGGAAATTTTAAAAAAGGAAACTATCAGTTGGGAGTGAGGGTTGAAAACACTATGTCTGATGCATTTGAAGGGCAAAGCCAAAACCGATATTTGGATACGAACTATTTATCCTTTTTTCCTAATACACGTATTACATATCCGTTAAAAGGAGATTGGACTATGTCAGATCAATTCAATTCAAAAATTGACCGACCAAAATTTCAAGATATTACACCTTTTATCTACTACCTTAATGCCTTTACAGCATTGCGAGGAAACCCAAATGTACAACCTAGTTTTATTTACAATTTTGAGCATAGCATTGATAATCAAAAATTAGCAAGTTCATTTAAATTAGGAATCAATCATACAAAAGGGCCCCGCATTTTTTCTGTTTTTGTTACGGATGATTTAGAGACAGATAACACTTTGCAAATGGTTAATTTTAATCAACTAAATGAGGCTTATTTTGAGATAGGGCAAGGATTTGAAATTAAAAAAATTACAGGATATGCTTTGCTAAATGTAAGTGTTTCCAAGTTAGAGGATGACAACCTTGCTTTTGAAGAATTGCCAATTACGCCAAAAATCTACTTCTATTTATACTCAAGAATACCGGTTAAAAATTGGTTTAATTTTGAGATTATTGGAGACATTCAAAGCAGAAATTTTGATGGAAGAAGAACGGTTTTACCAACAGGAAGTATAAATTTTGCGTTGACTAAAAGCTTTATGAAGAACAAGTTTTATGCGCAAATAGATATTAATGACATTTTTCAACTTTCTAAACAAAGAATTGATTTTGTGCAAGATAATAATGCTTATCAAGCGCAAATTACGCAGGATAATCGTTTTTTGAGGTTTACTTTAATATACAAATTTGGAAAATTGAAACAGTCAGATTATAATCACCAAAATATAAATGCAAATGAACTAAATAGAGCAAATTAATTGATACATAAAATTACCCGAGTTTATTTAGAACTTGGGTAATACTTTTCCGTGTTTCTTAATTTGTTTTAATATCCAAAATAAGCCTTCTTGCAAAATGTCAGTTGAGGTTGAATATTCTTCCTTTTTTTTGCCGTTATGTAGAACTATAAGTTGCGGATAAAACACAGTGAATCGATTCGGGACAGTTCCCTTTTGAATGATAATGGTTTCTTTACTATTTTTAAAATCAACTTCAATTAGATTGGGACTGACCTGAATAATTTTTGCTTGACCGTAGGTACTTTTTAATTTAAAGTACAATTCTTCCATATTTGTTTTTTTTCAAGAAGGCTGACTTTAATACGTTTCCCATGAGTTTTGCTGAATGACTTGAATTTCGGTAATGTTATTAAGGTTTATGTTTATTATTGCGCCTGTATCTCCGTGACACACTAAGTGGTTGTCAATTACCTCGGCCTTATTTATTGGGTTTGAAAACGTGAAAAATATCGCCCAATTTAAATCACCGTTTAATGTTGTAGAAGCAATATAACCTTCATTCCCCATTGCGCCATCTCCAAATACAAACTTTTGCTTTTCAAATTCAAATGCTCCATGAAAAATATCCACCTCCGTCCAAATATCAGCATCATACTTTACAATGTCATTTAAGGTTGTGTCGCATAACGGAAACCAATGGCGTTTAGTCTTTTTTGTTTCAGAATTCTTTACAACAAATGTGTTTCCAATGGTTATTGTACCATTTCCATGTGTTATGCAATCCATTCCAGGCAAAAAACCTTTTTTCCATTTTTCTTGAATTCTATTCTGCATTGTCATTGTCTGAAAATTCTAAATTAATTTAGTCCAACTTTTATAATACCAATCATCTTTTGTTGGGAGTTGGTGGTGAGAACAATCAAAGGTTTCTTGCACATCTACAATTTTTCCTTCTTTTATCAATTCTTCGGTCCATAAATGTAACAAATCATGTTTGCCATTCAGTTCCAATAATTGGTCTTTTACACGTTTAAAACAATAGATGCTGCCAAACAATCCGTTGCCATAGGGACTGTAATTTGAGTATTTACAACTCAGGCATGTTTTTAAATAAATGTGTTCGGGCAATTTCTTTTGAATAATGAGGAGGGCATCTTCAAACCATTCCAGTTGTTTTTCAAAACTGAACTCTCCAAATGAGGTTGTTAGGGTTAAGCTATTTATTGCGCTTTCTAGTCCGTGAACAGTTATTGTTTCACCAACTTCAATATTTGCTGTTAAGGGGGCTGTAAATGACTTTTTTGTTTGAGAATCAAATAGTGAAATGGGCATTGTTATGCTCATTTTAAAATTGGTTAAATCACCCGATCCATCTGCAAATTTTTCATAATCAAATTTGGTTTCATCAATGTCTCCTGTCAACATTTCAAAATCTGTTCCTTCAAAATAAATTCCTCTCAAAGTCATATATAAATTACTTCCGTCCGACTTTATAATTGTCTTTTCAGTGCCATTTTTATCATGATATGTTACTGGATATTCGCGCATTTTATTGAATGATAATTAGTCCGCAAAAATAGCGCGAATTGTGGCAAAAATTTTAAAACATGTTTTTGAATCGAGTCCTTCTGGTCTGCTAACTTTCCAATGGCCAGCACTTGCTTGTAGTGTTTGATGAAAACTAAAAAGTTTGTAGACCAAATCTCGCTCAATATAAGGCTCGTTTTGATAATGCGCTTCAATAGTTTGCAAGGCTTCTATAAAAATAGAAATTCGTTCATTCTCAATATCGGCACTTAATCTAAAAAGCACATCCAAACCATTGTCAGATGTAAATTCGTTTTCAATTAATGTTTTTGCTTCTGTAATATTCATTTTGAGGTTTCAATGTCAATTATTTTTATGGAACCATAAAACCTCCAAGGTAGTAAAATTTTTGCTGCGCTATGGGCGCTTGCATGGAGGGTTATTCCTTCACGAATTTTTTGTGAATTTCGCGCTTACCATCTGATATTTGAAGGAGATAAAGCCCAGAATCAAATAAAGTAATATCTAGTTGTTGAATTTGCTCAGTAGTTTCAAAAACAAGTTTGCCTGTGGTGGTGAAAATTTTTATAGATTCAATGTTTTTTACATTTCCAAAATTAATGTTGATTTGATCTTGGCTAGGATTTGGGAACAGGCTTATTTCGGATTTATTGTTTAGTTCATTGATGCCTGTGAGTTCATTCTCAAAATAGCTTCCAGCAGAAATATGACCCTCTGAATCTGAAGTAAGAGACAATAAGGCTGTGTGTGTACCCGGCTTAAAAAACGTAAATGTTGTCATTGTATAGCTATCAAACATAATTTCGTCTTCAAAAACTTCATAATTAGAAATTTGCTTGATTAATAAAACATTGTCATAAGTTCCATTAGGTGTAACTAGTGTACCATATCCAATGGCAGAGGCAGTAACGTCACCAGATTCTTCATAGTCAAAATCAGTAGATACAATTGATGAAAATGTATCAGTAAAAGAACTGTCATAACTAAATGGAAAAGTCCATACTAATTTTGGGTTTTCGAAGACACTATAATAACTGCCTGTAGAAGAAAAACCTTTGTATAAGGCCACATCATCATTCCAAAAATTATAGCTATAATTATCTCCATCACTTGAAGAATAGCAAACATTTGTGCTATCATAAAAAGTGTCGTAGGGTGAGTTGCTTAAAGGAACAACAACATTTTCACTTGTTGAGGTTGCTTCAACACTGCTGTAATCCCAATAGACATCCTCTCCAATTATAACATCTTCTCCGTCCCAATCAAAATTTGAATGAGAAAACCCCTCGTTAAGTAATGGGCGTATATTATCAGCTGTAATTACGGGTTGTAAAAAGCTATTTAATGGCATTAATGTGATCCCTAGTATTAGTAGATTTTTTATCATTTTGTTTTGAGTTAATGAATAGTAACTCAAAATTGAAATTTATAAGTAATATTTTTCAATAAATTTCGTCCATGTTTAAGGATATTACTACTAGTCTAAAATCGAGAGCTGTTGTTAACCCCGTGTTAGTTAGCGTTGTAAGTGGGTGCTGTTAAAGCTTGGATTTTAAGTTACGGCGTTTTTAAGAACATATAGTAGGTATTCTTGAATAATATTTGGCTTAGGATTCAATTCAGATGTTAGAGGAAGATCGAATACAATTTTTCCATTTAGATCTAAAACTCTTAAAATTAGGTTACTATTTCTTCTTTTTAAACGAATTTTTTGAATTTCTGAAATATCGGCCCAAATGACTGTCTTTTCTTTGTATCGAATTCCAGTATTGGATAAATCGAAGTTGTTATTTTGAATTTTTCCCTTTGCGCTTAAAATCACAAATATTCCAAAGAATGCCCCGATTGCAATCGCGATATAAGTTTCAGGTTCAGGGTGGGGTATTAGAAATAGAAACGAAAAAAGAATCATTACTATACCCAATATAATTTCTGCTCTGTAAGCAAGTTTTGAATGCCTAACCAACAGTTCATCTGGATATTCTTTATCCGTAGTTTTTATCGAATGATTTTTAGAATACCGCTCTAATATCTCTTCTTCTATTTTCCTCCAATTTAAATTTGACATTCAAAAAAATTCAGTTATAAAACTATAAGGTGTCAGAGTTTGACCCTGATTTGCTATTGTTGAGTGGGGGTATTCTCATCTTAAATATCCAAATTCCTAGTACCAAAGGAATCATGTAGTATAGATAAATAAATCGTTCAGACATATCTTTGTCATTTGGACCAAAGGTCAAGTAAAATGGAATGTAACAAAGAGCAATGGCAAATAGAGTGATAATTATTTTTTTGGATGATGTTTTTAGTTTAAGTTTTCTGATTTGATAAATAATTAAGGTAATTAATACCCAACTTAGAATTGAAAAAATAAATCCAAAAACTAGAAAAAGTAGGAATAGGTCTGCGCTACTGTTGAGTACAGCAATCAATATTGGTGCAAGAATTACAGCGAACAACCAAAATTTAATTGAGTATTTAATAGCGTCTTTCATTTAATAAAGCTTTATTACCCACTAAAATAGTCAAATATGAGAAGTTTCAGTAATGAAGCACAATAGATTGGTTGAACCAAAATTGGCGAAATCCCTCACTTCTATAAAACCTTAATAAAATCAAGATTTTATAGAAGTATAAAGCAGCAAAGAAAGACTTTTAGACAATTAGGTGAAAGACTTAGCTTTTACAGTTTAAATAAAATACGCGCTAAAAAGTTTCTTCCGGCTTGCGGGTAATAAAAGTTTTCTACAGTTCTTTCTCCACCATATATATAGCCCCAAGTATAACCGTTGTTTTCGTATAAGGCATTAAACACGTTGTTTACACCAAGTCCCAATGTTATTTCTTTAAAGAAAACATCTTCAATCGTATAACCCAATTGTAGATTAAAGGTGGTGTATGCATTTAGTTTGCGTGTTTCTGTAGCCGTATTATCTAAGAATTGATCTCCAACATGTTTACCAATAAAATGGATGCTCAAGTTTTTTATTGGTTCATATTTTAAGCCTGCAGATGCTATAATATTTGGAGAAAATGCTAAATCAGAATTTGTATGTGCAATGGTATCCTGTCCTCCAATATCGTAATTATCTACATATTCATTAAATGCTAAAATTTTATTGTCACTAAGCGTTAAATTTCCAGTAATACTTAACTGTTTAAATATTCGATAACCCGCTTCTATTTCAATTCCGGCACGGTAACTATTCTCGACATTCGTGCGTGTATAATCTCCAACATCATTAATTTGTCCAGTTAATACCAATTGATTGGTGTAATGCATATAATATCCATTAACATTGGCCATGAAATTCTGACCCTTATAACGGTAGCCCAATTCAAAATTCAACAAGTTTTCTACTTTGGGTCTGTTTTCAGGAGTACTTTCTCTAAAGTCTCTTCTAACAGGTTCACGATTTGCAACAGCAACAGAAAAGTACGTGTTATTACGAGCATTAAAGTCATACATTAAACCACCTTTTGGATTAATAAAATCAAAAGATAGATTTTGATCAACCGCTGTAATAGTTCCGCTAACATCATCAATACCTAAAAATGAATAGTCAATATGTCGGTATTGAATGTCTCCAAATAAGGTTAATTTACCCAATTTGTATGTTCCTTTTAAATAGGTGTGGGCTTCAAATTTATTGGCGTCATTATCATAATAACGGTCTCTAATTTCACTATTCGAAGCAAACTCAGCCCAAATAATTTCACCGTAATGACCACCAATATATTGATTTGCGCCTCCACCAAAAATTAAATTGAGTGGACCTTTTTCATAGGAAAGTGAAAATACGCCTCCATAAAAATGGTTATCCAACCATCTTCTTCTAATTAAGTCTGTTGTAGTAATAGTATCTCCAGTGAAATTTAATGGTTCAAGACCATAATCACTAAAATCTTCGTCAGTTTTATATTGTTCAAAATACCCTTTACCTCTAGTGTAATGTAGTGCACTTGTAAAACTAATATTGTGATTAAACCAGTGGTTAAAATGCAACTGATAATGGTCTTGTTGGTAATTGTCTACTTCATTTTCATAGGTGTAGAAATTATAAGTTCGTCCTGATGTTAATAGGTTATCTCTATCGTTTCCAAAAATATAATTACGGTTTGCGTAAGCACTAATTGCATCTTGATCTCCATTGATAACAGATTCCGGTGTGCCGTACCAGGCTTGATATGTTTTTTCTTTTCCGCTAAACACCGTTGCTCTTACTAATGATTTTTTACCGACCCATGCGCCTGAAATGTAATATGATTTTAAATCTGATGCTGCACGATCAATATATCCTCCTGAACTAATACGTGATAAACGAGTGTCAAATGTAAACTTGTTATTAATTAAGCCTGTCCCTGCTTTAACCGTGTTTTTTAAGGTGTTAAATGATCCAAAAGAATTGTCTAAAACACCATATGCTTTTTGTTTAATGTCATTTGTTTTAATGTTGATACTGGCTCCAAATGCAGCAGCACCATTTGCCGAAGTTCCTACTCCACGTTGAACCTGAATGTTTTGAACAGAAGAGGCAAAATCAGGCATGTTTACCCAGTATACTCCATGAGATTCAGAGTCATTAATTGGAATACCATTGACCGTTACATTTGTTCTTGTTGGATCAACACCACGAATTCGAATACCACTATAACCAATACCTGCGCCCGCATCAGAAGTAACAACAGTAGATGGCATAGAGTTGAGCAAATAAGGCATATCCTGTCCAAAGTTATTCGCTTCAATTTCTTCAGCTGTAATGTCTGAATGCGTTGTTGGTGTTTTTGAATCTGCTCGTGTTGATCGAACCGTGATTTCCTCCATGAGTCGATAATCTTCAGTTAAAAGAATAGTTAATTCTTGGTCACTTTTATCAACGTTAATTGTTTTGCTTTGAGGTTTAAATCCTGGGCTAGAAAAAGTAAGGTTATATTCACCGGCCTTTAATTTAGTAAACACAAATTCACCTTCAGCGTTTGTAATTGTTCTAAAAAAAGTTTCTTGAATTTCTACCTTCACCCCAGGAATTGGATTTCCATCATTTCCTTTTACTGTTCCTTGAACATCTTGCTGTGCAAATGACGCCAGTGGCATGAATAGGATAAAGCCAATGATTGATAACAGAATTGTTGTTTTCATATTTTAAAAAAATATAAAGAACAAGGGGCTAATTCTCTACGTAATTAACATCTAGTTTTAAATCACTTCCCTTCGCAGGCATTATCCTGAGCAGGTTAAATGGGTGTAATCTCAGCCGCACAAAAGCAGCACCCCTTAGAGATGGGACAAAATTACATCATTTTTTTAGAAGGGCATCTATGGTTTCAATACATTGTTTCATTCTATTTTTATGTTCGCCTGAAACGATTATAAAATTCTTATTAAGTCTTTGAAGAGATGCTTTATATAGTTCGAAAAGTTGATCTCGCGAATCTGGATTTTCTCGTAGCGGGTCTTCTTCCCAAGGGATATCAGGACGACATAAAATGTGTAAATTAAAGAGATCCTCTTTCACCATTTCGCGAATTAAATCAGATACGTTTTCATATTTGTATTGCGACCATATTTCTAATACTGAGAAATCAGAATCACAAACAATCATTTTGTCTTGCGAAGAGGATATGCTATTTAGTTGTCCTTTGGCTATTTGGTCTAGATCTGATTGATTGTACTCACCATTGGTTGTTTCTAAATAAGTTCGTGCAAACTCTGGAATAAATGCAACGTCATAATATTTTGCAAGTGACTGTGACAAGGTTGTTTTACCAGAAGATTCTGGTCCTGTTATTGCAATTTTGATCATGCCATTTGAATTTTATATTCTTTTCTCCAAGCCATAAAACCAAAAACAGCTAAAATGGTAAAAAGACCATATTGAACTGCCGTCAAATTATAATCACGTTGTGCATACAGATAGATAGACACTAAATCAATAACAATCCAATAAATCCAATTTCCTAATATTTTTCTAGTGACCATGAAGGTTGCAGACAAACTATAACAGGTTGTAAATGCATCCACATAGGGGTTAGCTTGGTTAGTATAAGTGTCGAAAATATAACCAAGAATAACTGCAACAACGCCACTTACCAAAATGTTGATGAGGTGATAATTCATCTTCCATACTTTGATGTTCAAATTATCTGATTTTGAATTTTTCCAACTGAACCAGCCAAGAACGGCCATGGCAACATAAAAAAGTTGTAAAAAAGATTCAATATATAATTCACCAATATAGCAGAGGTAAACAAATAGAGCAGAACCTATAAACGCAAATAACCAGCAGACGATTAGTCTTTTAGCTGCTAGAATAACATAAGTGATACTGGAAACTACCGCCAACCATTCTATCAGTGACGTAGCCATTATACCTTCCCAAACTCCTGTAATAAAAGACATTATTCGATTTCAATTATATGAGTCGCGCGTAAATATATACAGCGTAATTGTTAACTCAACCTTGCGTTTTCAGCAAAAGTACTAAAATTAGGTAGCTAAACTACAGGGGTGATTTTGGGGTGTTTTTTGTTTGTGATTCCTATGGTCGCTAGTTCTAATTTTTCTGTAGAGTGTTTGAGGGAGATTGAAGGCAGTTTTTGAATCTAATTTGTTGTGAGGGCGTTCTGTTCAAGTCGTAATAAAGTATAACGGTTAGTATGAGAAACGTAGGACGGTTAAAAAACACTTGTGTTTCGGTTTAACACAAACGCCCTATGTTTTTTATACATCTTGTTAGGCACTGGCTACTTTTAGTTCTTCCATTACTTTTTTTTCTCGTTCTGACAACTCAATTAATATTTCAGAAGCTTGATTTACATATTTAATATCTTCAGTTTCTCCAATTTTAATGAACAAATCTGAAACATTTTTCCATAATTCAGCTATTGTATTGTACTCTTTACTTGCTTCAATTAATTCTTTAGAATCAATCAATTCTCCACTTTCTTTAAGAAAATCACGATAAATGTTTCTAAACAAAGAACCACCTGTTCCACCTTTTTCCATTAAAGATGCTGAAGTTTGAAAATCTTTTTTTAGATCCTTACTTGTTTTAAACCATTCTTTTATTTCTGAACTAGTTTTAAATATTCCTTTGTAGCCAATATTTTTTATTGGAGGGTTTAAAAAATCATTAGCGTTATTATTAATTGCTATTTTAGGTTGGGTAGTATGGCAAAGCTATACCAAAAATAGGGTAGAGGACACACCAGCACTAGAACAGGTCGTACCTTCGAAGGAAAATCAATCGCCAACAACAGAAATGTCTACGATACCTACTGTTGAAGAATCAACAACAATCGCAGGGGATAGTACTAATAATCAGCATTTAAGAGAGGAGTAGTGCTAGAAATAAATAATTAAAAACTATTTCCAGAGCAAAAGAATGGATATCAGACTTGTTATCCCTTAAAAAATAAATTTAGCAATGACCACGGCAAACGTAAAAAAAAGTATTAAACTTAAACAGGCTGCTCAATCAATCATTCGTCGGCGAATGCTTTATGCGGCGGGATTGGGGCTAATACCGATTCCTGTAGTAGATGCGGCGGGCATTTTGGGGATTCAAGTATTAATG
>CAKZPK010000038.1 GCA_937139035.1 uncultured Crocinitomix sp.
AGTAAACTACACCTCCTCCTGCATCCATACTTTGCATTGAACCGTCTATTTTGGTTCTATATTCATTAATACATGCAAAAGAAATCTGCAAACTCAATAAGCATATTAAGAATAAAACTGTTCTTTTCATAAGGCATTAAAAAGATTAATTAGAAACAGCAATGATGACAGCAAAATCACCGTCTAATTGTTCCCATTTTTTTTCTGGCAAATACGTTTTAGAAACATACCCATCTAAATAAAGAGCATTTTCACAGCCCTTATCCTTAAAAACTTTTGCAAATTCATAAAGGTTAACCTCATTTACCGATTGTACAAAAAAGGGATGACCATTTGGCAGAATTCCAACACCATTACGGATATTCAAATTAGTTGAATTCTTACCAAACAGAGGGTTGTAAACTCCATCCACTAAAAGCATTGGTCCAGATTGGGTTGCAAACAAAATATTATTAGAAGGTTTGAAATTATTGGTTGTGGTAATCAATGCCTTTTTATTATCAGTAAGAAAAAACACACCATTGGGTTGCAAATAAAAGTTTCCGTATCCTACCGTATTTGTATCCAACTTTGACAGCACTACTCCATTTTCAATATACAAACCTTGTGGCTCTTGCTCTTTATTATACATTCCACCGTTGACCGAAAATAGTAGTTTCTCCCCTTTATTTTCAAGGTGTTTTTTTAGGTTGTTTGCATTTTCAAAATTCTCACCTGCATTGTTTTTCCAATACATTTTAAGGTTTTGCGTTTCTGGATCAACCTCATAAGTAACAAAATCCTCACTGAATCTTGACAAATCAGCTTCTGAATCCCCTTGACAAGCACTAAATAATACTAAAAGGAAAATTAAACATACACCTATTTTTGCAGTTGTTTTATTCATCATAATTAATTTCTCTCATCAATTTCAAGTCCCAATTCATTGATTCTCCTCTTGCATACATCTCAATCCAATTCCCTTGATTATCAACCACATATTTTCTTTCAAATGATTCTTTATCACTTTCATATTTATAAATGATATAACCGTCAAAATAGGCATAAGATTGTACATGCCAAACACCATGGCCAGTTCCAGGAACCGAATCGCAAATTTTTCGTCCGAAATTATCGAAAGTCGTATAGGTTGGCACATAATCATACCAGAATTCAACCACATTCCCTGCTGAATCCATTAGCACTTTATCACCTTTTGGCGGATGTATTTCAAATGATGCAAGTGGAAAATATTGACTAGAATCCTGATCGAAACCCCATGAATTTCTCGTCATTAAACTATCTCCAGTGGCATTATATTTAGCAATAAAACACATTGAATCTAAATGGGTAGAATGATTATAATAACTCACCCAATAAACTATCCTACCTAAAGTATCAAAATGAGTTACGGCGTCTAATTCTTTAAGGCCTGTATTAAATCGGTAAGATGTTATGCTCTCAACTTCCCCCTCCATTTCATACAATTCATAAAACTCCTGAAAGTCATGATTGTTATTGGCATTATACTGCATATTAATCCAACTGAATGGACTTTGAGCAATAGAACATGTGCTGATTAGTAAAGCAAAAATTAACCTCATTTTGTATTTTTTACACAACGAATATATCCTATGTAAAATGATCAATCGTTATTATGAGGAAACATTACGAGCATCACTTATTATTCGTTGAAATAAGGGTGAAATACGAAACTATTACAATTTTCTTAGCGCCTTTTATCTTATTGGAGCATAAATAAGTCCTTTCCAACTTAGTTTCTTACTGGATTCTAAGGTATTGGAAAACTCTAAATCAAATTGGGCTTTAATAGTATCCGCTTGAAAAGCTTCACGTTCTATTTTTATGAATCCAGATTTAAAAGGAAAAGACCGTGGTTTCAAAGTAGAAATACTATTATAATGCGCCCAAACTTCTGCTTTTCCCTCTTTAAAATTAAAATTGAGTGTCGTATGCGTTCCGGGTGTAATTTCAGTTACGGCGCTTATTTGGTCATTAGAATCACGTGCAATATAGATATAATTGCATCCTGTCCATTCATACATTTCTGCCTCAGATTGCATAGTATAGTACAAATGCGAAGTGTCTACAACTTGATAAAAAGCCTCAAGTGAATCTTCTGGAATTTTACCATCAACTTTCATTTCATATGCCCTATCAGGACAAAATCCATCACAACTTAATTGTCCGTATTGATTTTTATAAACTCCTAATTCATATTCCCATTTATCGGTAAAGGAGAAATCGGCGTCTATTTTTTCAACCATTTGAGTTGGCGCACATATAGTAATTGGGCAAGGTTTTAAACTAACAGATAATGCCAGCGCAGCAATACCAATTACTAAGATTCTAATTATCCCGCCATTTTTTAAAAACATCTTCATACTCAACACCTAAAATAAACATTAATCACTTATTCAAAGAATAAACGATTGTTGTATCCATATTCATACCCGCCTCCTCGTTCCAAACTGCGTGTGTAAATTCAATTTTTTTATCACCAACCTTATTAATTCGTTTTGAGAAATCTTGTTCTTCACAAGCAAAAACAACCCCGTCAACCATTGGTGTCCATATTCCGTTAATTAATCCATAAACATAAAGCGTTTGCCAACAACCTTGAAACCAAGTTGTAACAAAGCCCACTTCACTAATTCCGTTATCATCTAAATCCTCCGTTGCAAAAAAAGCTGTAAAGCCCAATGTATTTGAAAACTCAATTTCTGCAGAATCAAAACTAAATAGCAAACTTGTTAAACAAAGGGAATCAGCACAGCCATAGTTAGACCTTGAGTTATTAGGATTATCATAAGCATGATAAGGGGATGTAATAATTGCAGTATCTAGAATTTTGTCACCGTTCATGTCACCAAGCAAAACCGTGTCAATATCTTGGTGACATTTAAAAATAGGATTTGTTAGATTCAATGAATCCTTAAAACCGCTCTGCGAAACCTCATTTACAATATCCTCTAGGTTATCTTTAGATGGATTAGACACACATGAGAAAATAGTGAGCGATAATATTACTAGAAATGTAGCTTTTTTGAATATTTGAAACTTCATTCACCTAAAATCGAAAAAAAGAACTGACTTGTATTCATGCTTTTGCAGCAATATAACCTTCTTTTATTATTTGATTTTATGTAATAATTATTCGAATTTTAATGCCACTTTAGCAAACAGCTTAACGTTATCATAATCACTCCTGCTTAATTCCTTTTGCTCAAATTCGACTTTTTGAAGCGCTAATTTTAACGAATCAATATTATCCCCCCTATAAATGTCAATTTCTCTGTAAAAACCAATGCCTTCATTTTTATTTTTAAAGAAAGAATTTTCTTCAATTATAAACGCTAAAGGCAAACCAGCTGTGCGTTTTCCTTTATAAATGTGTGGTACTATAAATTGCGAAAGACTCGCATATATTTTTTGCTTATTTGAATAGGCTTTTAGATTGAATTCATTACTAAATGAAGAAGTATCATTTCCTGAAACAGTAACTAATCGATTATTTTTTAATTTAAACCTTGTGATTTTCCCTACAAAATCTCCATTTACAAATGTCTTTTCTTTAATCATTATTGCTTCAGAATCAACCAAAGCAATTTCATTTTCAATATCATCCAGCCAATCTTCTGACGGAATTAAAACAAACAATAGGGCTACAATTAACAGTTTCATTTAGAATAGATTCATTTTAATATAGTAATATTCTCCTCAAAATCTGCAATTAGCAGGTCCAATAATTTTGGGTAACCTTTAATATCCATTGATGTAAACATCACGCGCTCCCCTTGTCTATTTTTTATAAATACTTGCTCCCCAAACAAGGACTTGCCAATACTTATTTTCTTGTGAACGTTGATTTTCCAAACATTGTCCTTATTCAACCTTATCACTCGCTTACGATATTTGTACGTAAACACCCATTCATCATCTTTACATTCAATTGTTTTGATAGATCTCAATCCAAATAAACCCAACAAGAAGAACAAGCCAGGTAATACTATAAACAATGGAATAACTGTGATTTTCATTTCCTCAGTATGATCGTCAAAAACAATTATACCTGCAACTATTAAAACTAGCCCAATTCCAAAAGTAAACAGTACTGATATTTTAAGAAAAACAGATGGTTTAAAAATCATGAGCATAAAAATAATCATTCAAGTTTAAAATATTTGAATAGGTCATCCGTCATCAATAATAGACAAACAATTCCGCTATCCTTTTGATAACGGACATAAATAAAAAAAAGATAAAATGAAAAATTCAGTTTTTAGATCGATTTTAATGGGACTTCTTATAGGTGTATTATTTTTTGTAGCATTTAGATTAGTACTTGTATTATTATTAGTAGCAGCCATATTTAAACTAGCTGGCGGTGGAAAATGGAAAAGAGCACAATGGCGTCAGCAAAAATTGGCCTACGTGGACAATGTAAGAAACATGAATGAGGATGAATATGAGCAGTTCAAGTCAAATTTTGGACAAGGACATTGTCACCACCACCATTATAACACTAAACAACACTAATTATGAAAAAGAGAGTAAATAAAATAGTAGTAGCAATTACAGCCGTGCTAACCTTTGGCGCACTTGGAGTAACTGCGAAAATGCATCACATGCACCACCAAAAACATCACGCACAATACATGCAAGGTGATAATATGCAAGAAAATTGCTTTATGTGGCAAGGAACATGTGGTACAGAAGAAGCTACCGTGGAAACGGAATAGCAGGTAGGATATGCATTCCTACAAAACACTGCGCGTAAAACCGCAGTAGATTGATTTTGGTTTAAGCGTCCCTAGGGGCGCTTTTTTTATAGCCATTAGTGACTTAGCAATAAAATGCTTAAAGCATTACTGCCTCTTCAAACAAACTAAAATCATTAAGCATAAACTCAAGCAAATGGCGGCACTTATTTTGACATGCCGGATAATGAGATTTATGTTCTCGCTTAACAGCCTTTGGAGAACGCCCCCACCAAAATTCAGTAATTGCAATGGGCTTGTATCCGTTTTGAACGGCGTACTCTAACAATTTTGGAGCAGCACATTCCCCTGTTCCAGCCGCAGGTCTTATATTTGGCGTATTTGCAAATATTGAAATGAGGTTTTCCGTTTTCCCTTTTAAATTGGTGAAGTAATAGTTTGAAAACAACTGAGTTTGCAACTGATTGGATTTGTTTTTGCGTTTCAATTTTAGCGCAATTACTTCTTCTTTGTGCACCATACTGGATTGCGCCTCAAGCTTTTTAATATCACTACTAATTTGCGTTAAGGCGCGCATTCCTTTGTTTATAAAGAAATCATCAACAGCAGGATTAAAAACGCTAGGCACAAAACTCCCCAATTCATCTTCATTCAGTAATTTTCCTGAAAACGTAGCAAGGTAACCTAATTCCCCAATTGAATTTTGAACAACTAAAACACCAAACATTTTTCCTTTTACGCCTTGCTCCAATGAATCGTCAAAACCAAAATTGTGCGCCCAGTTTTTCTGATTTAACGAAATATAGGTCTGCAATTCGTTTGCTGCAATTTGAGAAATCACAGGAACTTCTTTTCCAAAAGGGTTATTCAACCGATTTGGAATCTCAATTCCTTCAATGTTTGATTGAAAAGCAACAAAACAGTTTTTCATTTTTTGATGCTATTATAAAATAAATAATGCCGCAAAAATAAAGATGAGTATAATCACTAAGTACTGCCAAAAATCTGCGAAATAAGGCATGTACTTTTTAAATGCAGCTTTTATTTTAGCAAGCATTAGGCATACAACTCTTCTACTTGCGTCTGAATTTTATCATCTTGCAAATAGTCGTCATAAGACATTAATTTGTCTGTGTTTCCATTTGGTGTTAGCTCAACAATTCTATTTGCAACGGTTTGCACAAACTCATGATCATGCGAAGCAAACAAAATAGTTCCTGGGAAATTGATTAAAGCATTATTAAACGCAGTAATAGATTCCAAATCCAAGTGGTTTGTCGGCTCATCTAAAATCAGTAAGTTTCCTCTACCAAATAACATTCGAGAAATCATGCAACGCACTTTTTCTCCTCCAGATAATACGCTTGAACTTTTCAATGCCTCTTCTCCTGAGAAAAGCATTCTACCTAAGAAACCTCTTAAATAAACTTCATCTTTCTCCTCATCAGTAGTAGCATATTGGCGCAACCAGTCAATCAAGTTTAAGTCGTCGTTCTTAAAGAACTCCGTATTATCACTTGGCAAATAAGTTGTTTTAATGGTTGTACCGTAATGGAATGATCCACTGTCGGGCTCTAGCTCTCCTGATATAATATCAAAGAATCTAGAAATAGCATTACTATTTTTAGATATAAAAGCAATTTTATCTCCTTTAGAAACATTTAAATC
>CAKZPK010000039.1 GCA_937139035.1 uncultured Crocinitomix sp.
GTTCAATGTTCAATGTTCAATGTTCAATGTTCAATGTTCAATGTTCAATTATGAAAAAAAACAAAATTCCTTTTGAACACTATTACTCATCAATAATTTATCCAACAGAATTCCACATTACTAATTGCTACTTGTTAATTATTAATTGATAGTTAGTCCTCGTGAATCACTTTTACTCTGCCTACCTCACCGGTATCTAACATAACTTTAATGCCATGTGGATGTTTTGGTGACTTTGTTAAAATTCTCTTTACAGCACCTTCTGTCAGTTCGCCTGTTCGTTGATCTGCTTTTTGAACGACCTCAACAAAAGAACCAATTTGAATGTTTTTACGCACTCTTCCGTCTAAATTTTCTTCACTCATAATTATTCAAAATAAAAAACATCAGAACTATAATCGGTTGTATCTAACCCCTCACCTTCAGCATAAAATTGCTGATAAACAGAAAAGTCTTTAGAAAACTCGCCGTAACTATATGACCACGCCCCTTCATCTCCGCCAACATACGCTAAAGTGCCCTCATCTAATACCTCAAATGCCTGATTCACGAAGTAATAATGTAATTCTTCACTGATTTCCCCCAATATATAAGTCACATAAATATGTGCTCCATTTATGTATTGATAAGAATGTGCGTATCCTTGAAAATTAATAGGATAGGCGTCTCCCTCTACTGAAACGGCTTTTAATAAAGACAAATCAAAATTTTCATTCACATCTGCATGCATTAAAGTCGTATCCTCTGAATATTCGTCATAATTTGCAGTAATAAAACGCCATCCAAAATCAAATTGATGCTCAAAATAAATTTTAAATTGATTTTGAAAGCTTTCTAAATCAATTGTGCCATCTATAATCTCTACTTCATCTGATTCAACATTCAACTCATTGTCAAGCGTGTCTATTTCTTCAGGCGTCCAACTCAAACTATCTCCGCCCACTAACTCTTCTTCATATTCAACACCTGTATTACATGCTAAGACAGTCATCATTAGCAGAACTCCTATAAAATAGCGAACTTTTAATTTCATGTTTTCATCAATTAATTACCATTCTCTAACTTCAATCAACTTTTCAATAGTTGCATTAAAGCCATAAGCTAAAGTAATATTTTCAAAATTAATGGCTAAAAATAAACGTAGAATTAAAGCATAGCAAAGCCACCTATTTTTCCCAAATCTTCAAATCCAATTGAGGCATACACCGATTTACCAATGTCAGTTGCTTGCAAATAAGCATGTGTTATATTCTTATCTTGAATAACATTCAACGAATGAGCAGTTACAGCTGTACCTAAACCGCGGCGTTGAAACTTTGCCGCAGTAGCCACTAAATAAACTCCTACCGTATTTTGGTTAATGAATGTGAGAGAAGTTGAAGCCGGAACTCCATCAACATAAGCCAAATAAAATTGACAGCTTGCATGCTCCAATAAATTAACAAAAGCCTGCCGATCTATCTTTCCACCTTTCATTAATTCAACCTCTACAATTTTAATCCAAGATTCTAACGTTTCTGCATCTTCAACACGCCTTATATCCTCCACAGTATTTTTTATTACTAGGTTCGACATTTCCATCCCCATAGCTGCCCATGTTACATGACGAACAGATTTATTGCGTAATAGTTCAACCGTTGCTAGAGCTGTTGTTGGAGGTGTTCTTAATTGAGTTGGAAGTTCCCCCAACTTCATCTTTGCGATTAGCTTTTCAATTTCACTAGATGCAGTGTTCTCTGAAACATTAAAACTGAATACTGAATTGGGCCAAGTGCCTACTTTACTAATAATAGCTTTGTATTGCGGTAGATCAATGAATTTTGCAGAAGACAACTGAGCGTATAATCGAAAAAATGCTTGAACATTCAATTCACTGTATTCCAAATTCATCTACTTAGGAACGGTGAAATCCATGATTAATTGCACCGCTTCAGCAGCTTTTTCTTCCGGAACTAAATGTCCTGTTGGTAGTAAATGCAAGTCTTCTTGTTTGATATTAAAATGTGACATAATTTGAGAAGCCTGAGGTCCCCATTTTAGTCCTTTATCAAGTTCTCCCCAAATAACTGCAACGGGTCCGTTAAAGTCTGGCAAGTGATTTTGTTCAACAACCGACATTTCAAACATGTGAATATAATGTGCAAATATGGCTTCTGTTTTACCTGAGATTATAGCTTCTTCATATCCATCTAATTCTGACTGACTCAATTTTGTATCCACTAAATTATCCTCAATGAACTTTGTAACAAAAGATCCTTTTTTCAAACCAAGGCGTTGCATTGTCAACCCCACCTTTGCAGTTAAACCAATTTCGACTTGGTTTTTCCAATTTACACCATTAGGATTTAAAACAGTATTCATTAAAACGAGGCGATTGATACAATTGGGATTTTGTCTTAGCTCTTCTGCCGTCCAAAGACTAGCCGCATCATGAATGACTTGAGTCCACGAAGAAATTTCTAGATGCTCCATTAATTCTAATAAACGTCGTGCATGATTTTGCGGTGCGTATAATCCTTTTCCATTCGGACTATCACTATTACCAAAACCTAACATATCTGGAACAATAACACGGTATCCATTCGCAGACAATTTAGGAATCATTTTACGATAAAGCCAACCTGAAGTTGGAACGCCGTGTAACAAAACAATAGGAATCCCCTCCCCTTCATCAATGAATTTTAATACGCCGTCTGATGAATTATAACACTGTTGCTTAGCTGTAAAATTGGCGTATAAAACAGAGTCTACATTTGCAGATACTGTATTTGTATAACTAGTTATAAGTAGCGTTACGAATAAAAAAAGGTATGAATATGTTGATTTCAATTGTTTGCTTTGGTTCGAAGATAGTAATTTCGAATAATGTATAGACCAAGTGCAAGTAGAAGAATAGTTGCGGCTAAATATAATTGAGCGTAGAATAAATAATCTTGTTGAGCAGCACGATTAAGTTGTCCAAAAAAGGGATTATTTAGGTGACCTTCTAAAACGCTTGATTTATACGAGGCGTTATACCACAGCCCACCAAAAATGCTTGCGATCAAAATACTTGTAATGCCCAACTATTGATTGCTCAAAAATGATTTTTTGCTCATACTTCTTGTTTAACGCGCGTTTACTTAATATTTAGTAATCACCTTTAGATCGACAATATACTTATCAAAAGGTTTTCTAATGGTGATCAATTGATTTTTAGACATATGACGAATTGTCTCAACCTCATGATATTCCCCAAAGTTCCATTTATCCTCATCAGTAAAGGTATTAAAGCGAAAATGATTTTTCACAAGTCCATTCGAATCTTTATATTCTATAATTTGAGGCATTTCACCATTGTAAATTCGAACACCTTCCAATTGAGGCTGTACCGTCATTGTTTGATAAGGGTTTAAACAATAAAATAATGGTTCGGAATACCCCCATTTTTGAGCAATAACAACCATTCTTTGCTCCGTTTCATTTTTTATATCCAAATCGCTTTTACTGTCTCCACGAACAACTGTTTGTCCATCTGCCAAATGCGTTGTAGGCAAATCAAAATGAATATTCTGTTGAGAAGTAATTTCAATAGAATCTGAATGTAAGTACAACATTAAGTCTACAAATTCCTGATCCGTTGGTATATTGGTGTGTATATAATTCGAACTTCCAGTATTATCTGTTGACAATCCATCAAAGCCTTTTGGCATTTTATACTCAGGAGCATCATCAGAAACCAGTAAAGTTCTGAGCACAAAAAAAATAATTACAATAAAAACCAATCCAACATAGCTTGATTTTCCTTTAGAATCAACTGGCTTTCGCTGTGGACGAGTATATACTAATGTACCACCTTTACCTTTGAGTTGTCCTGGTGGGTATTGCTCCTCAATTACTCCTGCCTTTTTAGCAATTGCTCGATTACGATTTAATACATCTCTTGTGTTTGCATTCACGGCCTCAAAGGTTCCGATCGCAAATAAAATACGCACATACCACACTTTATTAGTGATATGTTCAAGTGTAGTGTTTAAAAGCATTGCAATATCAGTTTCAAACTGAATAGCTCCTAATTTATTTAAACATCTATAAAAAAATGGATTCGTAGCAGGAATTGTTTTTCCTTCAATTCTTTCAGATCCTAGGCGCATGGATTCAATCATAAAGTCAATCCTTTGCTCCAATCGTTTGCTAATCATTTCTAATAATTCAGCACTTAACACAGAACTAAAACACAGTAATGAACTAAGGCCATAGAAATGATCTTCACGCAAACACTTCTCTACATAAATATTAAATTCCTCTTGAAAATTTTCTGATAAAAAACGAGAAAAACCTACGCCATAATCAAGTGGTGGGACTTGTGTTTGAAACACGTAGATAAATCTATTCTCATCACGTAAAAGTGTAAGTAATGGTTTAAATTCTTCTTGAAACAATATCGCTAGATTGTTTTTTTCTTTCCGCAATGTTGTCACAATTTGAACAACGTCATTACTATCTAGGCTGTCATCCATGCGAGCTTTCGCCTTGAGTTTTTTCTCAATTCGAATAATATCCTGCTCTGTAAGTTCTGCAAACTCTTCAACAGGAATACCTAAATTTTCTATTTGCTTAATTAATGACACTTAATAATCTCAATCAAATCAATCTACTACAACTCCTCTTTTTTGAGGACAAAACTACTATTCTCTAAAACAATTCTGATTTTAGTTTTAGAATATCTCTTGTTAACTGTAGTTATGTGATGGTAGGAATTAAAGTTTTGTTCATTTTCAGCACTAAAATTATTAAACCTAAAGTGTGATAACGTATCTCCTTCAAAATTTAAATATTTTATCATTTGCGGGGCGCTGCCAGCATAAACTCTAATCCCCATTAAAAGAGAGGGAACTCTTATGCTTTGCCCTGGAGATAAACAATGAAATTTTGACGTGAAATCGCCAAAATGATGCGCAATCAGCACCAAGCTGAACTGAGTTTCGTTTTTAATTTCAATTGGCAATTCTGTCTCATTCTGGATTTGACTAAATGGGAAACCGCTATTTTCAATATTGAAAATAATATCTTCTTGTGCTATAATATTTACGGTATCCGAATGCAAAAAATTCAAAAGATCAACTTTTGTTTTGTCCAAATGCGTCATAGCCCTCTCTAAATCAGGTGAACTAAACATTTTTTCGGAATTTTCCGAACTTATACCTTTAGCATACTGAACCAAGATTATCACCGCCACAACATATATCACAAGAATAAACAAAGGGGAAAGTTTTAATAAGGCTAAAGTTTTTTCCCATTCCTTTTTCTTTTTCTTTTGTTCAAATTTCACTCCGCCTGGCCCATCAACTTTATCTTTAGGATAATGAATTTCCCGAACTCCTGCCTTATATGCTCTCCCCCTATTCTTATTTAATAATTGTTGCGTATTGAAATTTTCAGCATTAAATTTTTCCAATGCATACAGTATCCGTAAACACCAATTTTCGTTCTCTGTTTTTTTTATTACCAGATTTAAGAGTATTGTAATACTCGCTTCAAAGCGAACTGGATAAAGCTTATTCAAACAACGATAGAAAAATGGATTGGTAGCAGGTATAGTGTTCATTTTAAACTGCTCAGATTCTTTGTGCGCACCTTCAATTAAAACATTTAATACATTAGTCATTTTCTGATAAATGAATTCCAAGAGAGCAGAACTTAAAACAAAGGCAAATTTAAGTAATGAATGTAGCGCAAAGTAATTCCCCGTGAAAAAACACCGTTCTACATATCTCCTTAACTTATTATCAAAATTTTCTGAAATAAATCGAATAAAATCATCCTCAAAATCAAGTAATTTCACTTTGTGATTATTACCACGAACCAACTCAGTATCATTTTTTAAAACACGTAATAAGGGTTCAAATTCCTTTTGAAACAAGACTGCTACATTCTCTTTTTCTTTTTTTAGTAAGAATATTAATTGGCTTATTTCTTTCTGATTGAAATTCTCATTTAAAGCTGCCTTTGCTTTGAGTTTTTCTTCAATCAAAATAATACGATCATCCGCTAGGTCCCTTAACCTCTCAATTGGAATATTAAATTTTGCTATTTGCTCTGATAATGTCAATTAAAACTCAATAATGTTGACAACAATTTCTCCGTCTTTTCTAATCAAAGGAATTTCATATGATTTAAATGGATCAAAATCGTTTACCAAATTATGAAAGTTATTAAACTCCTCCAACTGCTCCTCTGTCACCTCTGCGAACATAAAATGTGATTTAGTTTCTCCATTTTCATCAATATAGTCCACAATAATAGGATCTTCGCCAATATAGAATTTCAGTCCAATTGTCGCATATGACAACATTACCGTATCCGCAGGTTCTACAACATGATATCTATTCCATTTTAGTGATCGCGACTGTATGACTAATCTTGTGTCTAAAAAATTAATTAAACTCACATTTTGAACTGATTGATCCTTTCCTATGTGATTATTTAATTCAGTTGCATCAATCTCAAAAAGAATTGTCTCTTTAACCAGAAACTCAACATCATCACTGTGCAAATAGTTAATGACTTTTTCAAAATTATTGGCCTGCGTTGACAATTCTTCTGGTGATATGGAAGAATTAAGTTCAGATAATTCACTCCTCAACTTATTTTGCAAGTTATCCATAAGATCACCATTTTCATCATAAAAATCGGGATCTGATTCAATACTTGGAGCCCAATAATCTTCATACATCACATCATTAATTCTTTTTTTACGCTGACACTCGCTAATGCTAAATATCATTAACACAATAATAGCAATGACGAAAAAAATCATAAGCACTCCTTTGTTGCTTCCTTTACTCTTATCTTCATCACGAATGGCAGAGCCAGAGCTTGAAGCTCCTCCAGTAGCTCTTCCTGTAATACGATTTATTTTGGTCTCTCTCACTCCATGTTGGAAAGCCGTAGATTTATTGCTTCTCAGAGTGTTTTTTAAACTCTCTCCTTGCGCTACAAAACTTCCCATTGCAAAAACAATTTCCCAATGCAATTTCTTTTTATTGAGTTTGTTTATGGTTGTATTCAGTAATTCTATGATTAAATTTTCATAGTGACCAGATCCTAATTGCGATAAAACGCGATAGAAAAAAGGATTGGTACAATAACTGATTTTTCTTGAAATGTCTGTTGCTAAAATTGCCACACACTCAACAGCATAACTTAGTTTATTAGATAGTTTTTGTTGAATTTCATCCAATAATTGAGGTGTGAGAATGGATTGAAATTTCAGCAATGAATGTAGCGAATTATAAAATTCATTCTTAATACAATGATCTACATAGAACCTTAACTCTTTTGAAAAGTATGTCTCCAAAAACTGGCTAAATGTAGTTTTGTCAATTGCAGTATTAATTGAAACCTCCCCTTTTTTAAAGAGAAATTTTTCTGGATTTGTTAGAATCGACTTGATAAGCTTTAACTCCTCCGACATCAACCAAATCATATCTTGCTTATGATGTCTAATAACCTGAATAACTTGCTCCAAGTCATTCATATCAAGTGAATCATTTAATTTAACCTCAGCTTTGAATTGTTTTTCAATACGAATAATATCCTTCTCTGAAAGCTCATGAAGCTTTGTAAGATCAAGGTTGAAATTTTGTAATTGCTGGATTAATGCCATTTATAGGTTCAATTCTAATTCGCTAAAATAAGAAGTTTGAATATATTTGTTTAAAATAGTTAACATGCTCACAATCATTAACCAAATTTGGGAAATATCCAATAAGGCAGAATCAAATTCCTATGATGCAATTGCGCGAAATATTCGTAGAATTAATAGCGAAGTTGAAGACATGGGATATACTGTAATTGACCCAATGAACAGACCATATAAAGAAACTGACGCAGACATTGAGGCAAACATTGCCACTCCTTTACATTCAAAATCAAAAGTTGTAAAGGTTCTAAAGCCAATCATTTACCAGAATGAAAATGGTCAAAATCAATTGGCGCAAAAAGGAATTGTAATTGTAGAATAGAAATGGGAAACATTAATTTTGGAATTGATTTAGGTACTACTAATTCGGGTATTGGTCATTATGAAAATGGCAAAGTTGTACTCTTAAAAAACCCTGTTGGTTTTAAAGAGACCTTACCTTCTGTAATTGCCTATAAAAGTGAGCGCATTCTTGTGGGAGACAAAGCTAATGAGCAATTGTTATCCAACCCAGGTTCGGTTTTCTCCTCTTTTAAGCGAAAAATGGGTACGTCTGAAATGTACTCTGTTGATGGCGAACGAGAGACCTATCCTGTGGAATTATCGTCATTAATTTTGAAGGAACTTTACAATTTTTCCTTAAATGAAAAAGTTGATACTGCGGTAATTACAATTCCGGCTTCATTTGACACAATACAGTCTAACGCTACAAAGGAAGCGGGCTACCGATCAGGACTACGTGAGGTTGTTTTATTACAAGAACCAATTGCTGCTTGTTTGGCATATTCTAATGAGAATGACCTCAATATAACTGAGCAAAAAAAATGGTTGGTTTATGATTTTGGCGGCGGAACATTTGATGCTGCAATCGTCAACATTAATGAACGAGAACTAAAAGTAATAGATAATAAAGGAAATAACTTTTTAGGTGGAGTTGATCTTGATTTACAATTATTAGCGAAAATCATTATTCCTAAATTGACAGAAAAAACAGATTTAACGGATATTTGGAATCAGATTAACAATCGTGAAAATTTACCTTATCAAAAACTCGGGAAATACCTATTGTATCAAACAGAAGAAGTAAAAAAAGAGCTCTCTTTAAAAGAAGAAGCTTGGATTGAATTAAGTTTTAGTGAATTTGATTTAGACTTAGAATTAAAAATCACACGCAATGAAATAAACGAAGTAATTGCGCCCATTTTTGAAGATTCGTTTGAATTGCTGCAAGGTCTAATCCAAGAAAACCACTTTCAATTTAGCGATTTTGAACGCATTATTTTAGTGGGTGGCACCACCTATATTCCATATATTAGAACTGAACTAAAAAAACGAACAGGGCTCGTGATTGATAGCACAATTGATCCTACAACTGCAGTTATAATTGGAGCAACTTATTATGCCGGAAACAAAATGAGTACATTAAATGGGATAGAGGAAAAAGCAGATACTCAATCTCAAGAAACTTTTAATATTACATTATCGGCGGAAAGCCAAACCCAGGATTTAGAAGAATTAATTGCTTTTAAAACGCCTGACTTACAAGAAGGTTATTATCGCATTCGCAGAAATGACGGTGGATTTGATTCAGGTGAAGTTGCCTTTAAAAATCAAGCAAGTGAGTTTGTTAGCTTACTGGCAAAGCAGGTTAATTACTTTACACTGACTATTACTAACCTTGAGCGAAAACAAGTTTACACAAAAGACAATATTGCAATTTCTCATGGTTTTTATAATGTAGATGGGCAACCATTACCAAATGATATATGCATTGAATTGGATGCTGATGATGAAACTTATTTAGAGTTAATCTTCAAAAAAAACACCATATTACCATTGAAAAAAATGGTTTATAAAACCTTTTCTAAAAGCATTGCTAAAGGCAGTGATGATAAAATCATCATCAATATTGTTGAAGGAAAAGTTGGAACAATGCCTGGCGCAAACCTAAATATTGGTTATGTCGAGATTAAAGGAAAAGACCTAAAGGATGACCTTATTCGCGGTACTGATATTGAGATGAATTTTAAGATATCAGAATCGCGTGATTTAACTGTAGAAATCTACATTCCAAGTGCCGATCATGAAATAACAAAAACCTTTAATCCACAATATCAAGGTGATGTCGATAATGGCAAAATTTTGAATGAATTGAACCAAGGCTTAGAAGTTATTCGTGAGCAAATAGCGTTAAACGAACATAACGAAGACTATGTTTTACTTGGTAAACTGAACAAGATAAAATTAGAATTAGAGGATGTAAAAGGATCAATAATGCTAGCGGTAGATGAGATTCTAACGGTTAATAAATTTCAGTTGTTAGAGAAAAAAAGGCGTTTGCTTTATGAAGTAGATCGCCTTGTATTTTTGAGAGATGTTTCTTATGAAATGGAAGAATATAACTACCAAAAAGAAGCACTATTAAAACAAGAGGATGAGTTTTCGCCAACAATGCGAAATGAGTTTAACACCATCACAAAAGATGAAAAAATATTCTTACAGTCTGGCGACAAATTTTTAATTCGGAGAAAACGAAAGGCTTTAGAAAAATTAGGCCAAACACTTTTCTTCAATTCAGATGAATCCTACTACCATATCTTTTTCTCATTACGCATGATGGAACCTAGTGAGTTTAATAACTATTCAAAAGTAAAACGCTTATTTGAGCAAGGTGAAGTTGTGGCTGAAAAAAACGAAATCAAAAAACTAAAGAGTATTTGCTACCTCATATATCCTTATATAAAAGACCAAGGAAAGGATCGTGAAAAATTCTCTGGAACGGGGTTAAAATAGCCCGAATACGGGATAAGGATTTATTTAACGTAACTTTGCAAAATAATTAGCACTATGGCCAATAATTTTAAGCAACTCGGAGTAAGAAAAGATTTAGTCAAAGGATTGACGGAACTCTCAATAATCACACCTACTGAAATTCAAATTCAAGCCATTCCGCTTTTATTGAATGACGCAACAGAATTAGTGGCAAAGGCACAAACAGGAACGGGAAAAACCGCCGCGTATGGTTTACCCTTATTACAAAAAATTGACACCTCAAACAAAGTTGTGCAAGGTTTGATATTATGTCCCACACGTGAGCTAGGGCAACAAATTGCTAAGCAATTATTCAAATTTACAAAGTATACAGATAAAGTTTTTACAGAAAGTGTATACGGCGGAGCTAGATTGGACGAGCAATTGCGCGCTTTAAAACGACCTACTCATATTATTGTTGCAACCCCAGGTAGATTACTTGATTTGGTGAAACGTAAAGCCATAAAGCTGTCGCAAGTGCATACAGTAATTTTAGATGAAGCAGATGAAATGCTAAGTATGGGATTCAAAAAAGATTTGGACGAAATTCTTAGTCTTTGTCGCGCAGTAGAGAATAAATGGCTTTTTTCGGCCACTATGCCGCAAACATTAAATCAAATCATTAATACGCACCTTTCTCCTTCTGCTGCTCGAATTGCAATTAAAGGTAAAAGTGGGGTTAATAAAAATGTTGATCATCAGTTTTTAATTTGTGATGTAACAGAGAAACTGCCTATTCTGATTCAGTTTTTAAAAACACAGAAGAACAATCAAGGTATTGTGTTTTGCAAAACAAAGAACACTGCTAAAACATTAGTAAAGCAACTTATTGCTAAAAACGTTTCTGCAGATACGCTTCATGGAGATTTATTGCAAAAGGAACGCGATAAAGCCATGCGTAATTTCACCAAAAACAACTTACAAGTGCTTGTTGCTACTGACATTGCTGCTAGAGGAATTGACATTCCGGATTTAACGTACGTCGTTCATTATGAAATGCCAAGTTCTGATGAATACTATACTCACCGAAGTGGACGTACTGGTCGTGGAGGAAAATCTGGTGTTTCAATCGCATTGGTTACGACTAAAGAAATGAAACAAATTCGCATTTTGGAAAAGAAAATTGGTGTGAGCTTTAGTCAAATTAGGCGAATGAAGAGTTAGGAGGTAAGTATGGGAACGCAGGATTACAAATCCTGCGAAGCATTAAGTTCTTTTACCAAGTTTCACGAAGCATGCAAGGGTTCTTTTACCAACTCTACTGCCGTTCGATAAAACTCGGGCTGTGCTGGATTTGAAATCCTGTACCTTCCTCAAAGTTTCATTAATCTCTATTAGAATTCAAAAAAGTTAGATTGGTGCATGGTTTTAATGTTCTGAAGTATGCTGTTGAGCTTAGTAACGCAGGATTGCAAATCCTGCGAAGCATTGGTTTCGCGAAGCATGCAAGGATTCTTTTTGCAAACCCGACCTAGCATTCAGTGAAACTCGGGCTGTGCTGGATTTGAAATCCTGCACCCTCCTCAAAGTTTCATTAATCTCTATTAGAATTCAAAAAAGTTAGATTGGTGCATGGTTTTAATGTTCTGAAGTATGCTGTTGAGCTAGGAGAGCTTAGTAACGCAGGATTGCAAATCCTGCGAAGCATTGGCATGGAAGGATTCTTTTTGCGAACCCTACCTAGCATTCAGTAAAACTCGGGCTGTGCTGGATTTGCAATCCAGCACCTTCCCCAAAGTTTCATTAATCTCTATTACCCAATAATTGGCGTATCACTCACCAAAAGCCATTCACCATCTGCATTTTTAATCAAAGTAAAAATTGAAATGAAGGTTGCTTTTTCTCCTTGTAAAGAAACATGCGCAGATGCTGTATTACCATTAACAACAATACTATGCACCTCAACTTTTCGCTTATCTCCTCCCCATTCTTTACTTTCAATTTTGGCTAAATAATCTGTTTTATTGATAATACTTACCGATTCACTTCCAAACAGGCGATTCATCACGATTCTATAATTTTCATCCAAATAAGTTGCTAGTTCTGTGACATTATTATTGTCCGCGGCTTTTGCAAAATTTGTAATTACTTTTTCAATTGCTTTTTCTTCATTTTTTTGTGCATACGACATTGTTCCAATCATGGTTATTAGCATTATTAAAATTGACTTTTTCATACTTATTTATTTATTTATTTATAGTTTAACATTTACACTTGTTCGCATCATTGAATGATGTTGAAAATCATCCTCTCTACTATAGGCTAGCGTCATAGCATATTCACTACCACTTTTAAGTTGACGCGCATATTTATTTGTTCCTTCAACTGGCAAGGAAAATTGAATTGTCGTTTGTTTATTAGATTCGCTTCCGTTGACATTTTGCACGGCGGCATTCGCTCCTAAAGAGGTTATAGGTTTATAGTTTCCAGGGCTTATTGTGTAGTGTTCTACAAGTTCTGCTTTACCGTTAACCATTCTGCCCATTAATAAATAGGCGCCAGACATAGATGCTGTCGTATTAAAACCAATTGTAACCCAACCGCTTGTTGGAGCAGTCATTTTAAAATGGATACGTTCTTCCTTGTGTTCCCATGATACTGTCATTTGGTTTTTAGAAACCTCTTTTTCCAAACTGTCGTTGTCTAAAAAATTAATTAGACATAACATCATAAATAATATCTTCATTTCTTTCTATTTTATTGACACAATCAATAGTTGATATATCAACTATTGATTTAAATTTTTTTTACTCCATATTCTTTCGTACTCGCGTTAATAAATCACTCAATACTTCAATCTCTTTTTTACTTAGCCCTTCTACACTTTTTTCTCTTTGTGCTGTAACGAACTTAAGATGCTCTTTAATAAATTGGGCTCCTTTCTCGGTTAAACAAATGAAGTAACTACGCCTATTATTAGGAACCTTCTCACGGGTAACAAAGTCTTTTTTCTGCAATAAATCTAAGGTTCGCGTAATAGAGGCTGGATCACGAGAAGATTTGATTGCTAATTCCTTTTGACTAAGGTCTGTAGATTCTGATATTATTTTTAAAAGAATCCATTGTTCAACAGTTATGGATATCCCTAAA
The DNA here is from genome assembly GCA_937139035.1 of uncultured Crocinitomix sp. Classification (GTDB taxonomy): domain Bacteria; phylum Bacteroidota; class Bacteroidia; order Flavobacteriales_D; family Crocinitomicaceae; genus Crocinitomix. The sequence continues at coordinate 13,586 of CAKZPK010000039.1, forward strand.
CGATCAAATTCTCTTTGTGAATATTGCTTAGAGGCCTTATTGGCTTGCTCAATCTGAAATAATATAACTTCTTCTATTCTTTTCATTCAATTGATATATCAACTATTGATACTGTAATATTATGAAATGTAATTTTTAAAAGCAAGAGAAAGTTAAAAAAATTAAGTAGCTTAGAAACTACTTACCTCCAAGAAAGTAGGGATCATACATTTTATCCGCATTAAAAGAAACCGGTAAAATATGCCCTTGCCCCTTTAACGGAACGAGTTGAACTGATTTAACAACTTTTTTAAGAAGTTTAGCTGAGCGTTTAGAAGCACTAATCCAATATTTAGAATCTTCAGTCCCATAGGCAATGACTACCTTCAAATGACTCCATAAAGGAGACGGTTCCATAGCTTCAGTCACTTGACCAGGAGCAACAATAATTCCTTCAAACCACCCAGGAAATGCAGCAACAAAATTAAATGCAGCTTGGCCTCCATTTGATGTTCCGGCAATCAACCATTTTGGTTGCAAACGAAAATTTTCATTAATAACCTCGAGGAACTTCTCCATTTTTGGCACTCCATAATCCTTTAAATTAGTTGTATCATTTGCTGGAACAACAACGGGTAAAATAGTGATGTAATCTTTAAAATAACCGCTTCTAAACCAAGCAGCATAGCAGTAATTGACAATTTTCATAGATTGACCTCCACCAGATATTCCTAGAAAGCATTTGTATTCTTTGTCGGGATCATAATTATCAGGATATGCTACACGGAAAGTATACGTATTTGTATCATCTTGAATTTGAACTGTCTCTAATTCGCTTAAGATCTCTTCTGATACAGCCAAGTTTTGTGCCCAAACAGTTTGGAAACAAAAAAGAGCCATGCACACTATTATACTTCGCATTTTCTTGGTAAAATTTGGATTATATTCCTCAAAGTTAAAGAATATAATGCAAAAAGTCGAGTGGACGGTAGTTACTTAGCCGAGTACGCTACTTTGATCGATTAACAACACTTTATTCCTAATTTAATTTTTGGACTTTAACCGTTTCATTTTGCCCATTAGACAATACTTTAACAATATACATTCCAGAATTATGCTGTGCCAACTCTATTGGAAAGTTTTGTCTCCCTTCCACCAATTCACCAGAATATATAGCCTTAACAAAACGTCCAGACATATCAAATAAATTAATCTCAAACTGTCCCGTTTTATGAATTTCTAATGCAAGTGTAGCATCATTAACTGTTGGATTAGGAAAAGCCTTCGCTTCAAAATTATTAGGGTCAACCTCAACTAAATTTGGTAAAATTGACTCTTCAGTAGAATCCTCTACCGTCTCTTCCAAATAATCCCAATAGTTTGGTGCAACCATGCCGCCTGCAACTTCATAAATTGGTGCTCCAGCCAACACTTCATGTTCCTCTAGAATTTCAGGTTCTTCCTGGATATCTACAACGACCATACCTGGCATTGGAATACTGCATTCGATCGTTTCCATTTCCTCAACAAAATTTACTAAATCTAATTCTTGTTCATTTTGTACACTATTAATATATGCAACTTTATCAGTTGGATTCCCAAGCAATTCTATTGATTGCAACTCTACAATTGCTTTCTCTTCTTGCAGGTTACAACTAAATAGAGACAATCCAAAAACCATTACCAGAGCCAGTACAAACTTACTTTTAAAGGTTTTTCTTTTCTGATTTTTCCAATTCATAAACCCTCGATTCATTGCGTCGAGTTGCGTGCTTTTAAATTGCCCACAAAGATGTTCACCTCTGTTTTTTAGCATGATTTTATTGATATCTGTAGTAGATAAGTCTCTAAAATCAAATGTATCAATTTGACATTTAGAACAAAATGCACCGCGTTCTGTCGGTGTCATTTTTGTAAAGTCCTCGTTACACGGATCTGGAATAGAAATCATAATTTACTTGTTTTGGTATGGTACAATGAAACCTTTAAAAGGTTCATTATTGAGATGCAGCAACAAGAATTATTCCATAAATAATCATTTACTTTTTACTTAACAAACACTTAAAACTTCAGAGTGCTAATCACAAAAAAAGGGCTCCTAAAAAATTAGGAACCCCGAATTAGACGATTTAAAGTTTAATTATTTCACTGTACCTGAAAATTTAAGCACTTGTGGTTGTTCCGAAGCATTAGAAAATATAGTTATTGTTTTTGTGAATGCACCTTCGCTTTTCGCATTATAAACAGCTGTTATAGTTGCCGATTCTCCCGGTTTAACTGGCGTGTCAGGATATTGAACACCTGTGCATCCGCAAGATGGTTTTGCGCGCTCAATTATGAGCGGTCCATTACCGTCATTCACTAGTTCAAAAGAGATATTTACAGGGATACCTTGTGGAACCTCACCTATAGAAATCTCTGTTTTTTCGAACTTCATTACAGCACCAATACTGGCTTCTACAGTTTGGTTATTCTCATTGATTGGTGGCATTGCTGCTGATGTTAATACACCTACTGTCATTATCATTGCCGAAGCAATTACTAGTTTCATTTTTTTGTTCATGATTTTATTTTTTAATTAGACAAATATTAGTGTATTACTGCGCAGTGAATACATTGCAATGATATGAAGTATTTAGCGTACAGGCTGTTAAAAAATTACTAATGCTTGTTATAGAATTCTTAAAGTTTTCGAGACTAAGAAATGTCTCATCAAACAATTAGGAAGTAATTTGTGTGATTTTTTGGATTAACTTGATCTCTTAGAGCTTGTTTGTTTTCGACAAAATTTCATGACTTAAAACAAACCATTAATAGCGCTCCTTATCACTAACAACCTAGAAACTTATTATTATAAATAATACGACTTAGTTAATGTAATTTGAGGGAGCAGGTTGAATCTTTCTAATTCTTATTCGTAGCAAAAGAGAAATAGAAAAGAAAAACAAAATTAAAGGAGCGCTATATATAATTAGACGTAAATACGTCAACTGATTTTCTGGTAATAATGTGAACAAACACACTAAAGTTAGTGTTAGTAAAACTGATATAAAATCAATTTGGTTATAGGTCACTGTTAGCTTTTTGGAGACTACTATTGCCCCAATTAGCACAAACAATATTCGAAATGAAAAAATAGTAAGAATCAAAAAGACTATTCTATTAAAATCGCTATTGGTGAAATCTGAAAAATGAAAAAAATCATGCCAATTAACATACTTCGCAGCGATTAAAAACGTGATAAAAGCAATGCCCACCATTAGACCAACAAAAGAGTGCATTACTATCACATAGGTTCGACCGGTTTTAACCTTGCCGGCTTTAAAAAATTTAACTAAACCTTTTTTTAATCGATTACTTAAAATAAAATCATAGAATAAAACCCAAATAGCAAATGAAACAATAATACCCAAAACTACTGAGCTATTTGGAACTAAAAAACTAATTATGAAAACTGTTAAAAAACTCAAACAGACGCTTACGCCCTTAAAAAATTGTTCAGCAGATACGCCGCTTTTATTAGCATTTGCGATTGCATCCCTTTTATTAATTTGATATTTAAAACTTTTAGTGATCATTCTATATTTATTCAAAGTACATAATCGACATGATTTTTTGTTTGGTACCAAATTAGTCACCAAATGCGGTAATTGATCTATCAAAACATCCCAGCGTCAAGATCTAGTTTCCCAAAATGTTAATTTGGAAATATAACGTCCCCAGTAAATAACTGGTTCTAAAAAAGTTTTTATTTGACTTTAGAATTTGAGGGTCAATTCGATTTAAAATTGATCTAAGAGTTCATCACTGTTCTTGCTTGTACCTTGCGATATTTCATTAATTTTTGGTTGAAGAATCCAAATTCCGATTACAAAAAACCAGATCAGGAAAAATTCACTCGCATAATCACTGAAAGTAACACTACGCTTCAATTCAATTGCTTTTAAAGTCTTCGCGCAAAAGTTCAAACAGTAGAACAAGCTAAACATGGACAATAAATGCAATAGCACTATAAGTCCAACTTTCCCCCCTCCTTCTGACATGAATCGCATCCCTCCATTCGTAATGAAAAGAATAATTAGCAAACTAAAATAAATCAAAGGAACTGTCCAAAAGAATTTGAATCGTTTAAGATTCATTTTTATCCCATCCAATAATCTATCATTTAAACCTACTGCTATCGACCAAAACCACCCCAACAAAACAAATACAGGAACTAAAGCTATTAAAAGAACAAAAACGAACATACCATTCATATTTGCACTTCTAAAAACAGTCGCAAATAGTATAAACTGTATAATTATTGGTACAACCATTACCAATACAAAAAGTTGCCAGTGCTTTGCTTTATGAAATAACTTTATCATTTCTGCGCTAGCTTACGTTTATCAATTTTGTCAAATCCCCAAGCAATAATCCAATACACTATTACTAAAATTGGGTATCCCATGATAGACATAAAACGATAACCAGAAACATCACTTGCATGTGGACCAATTAAATAGGCAAACCAATCAAAGCTGAAAATCCACACGAATAAAAATATACCCGGCACTAGTATTGAACCGACTATTACAGCTACCGAATACTTTGCTAAAGGATTTTTTCTTCGATACCTGTACATCCAAAACAGATGTAAGACAGCAAAGATAAAACCTATAATTAGCGCTAAATTAAGTCCACCAAAATCTAAAAAGAACTGCGCTGTACCACTAATTTGAGGATGGTAATAAATTTCAAGTACAGGAACTGGAATCCCTTCAAATGACCAATACCCTACTTCATTAATATCGCCCGAATTTAATGTTCCTAAATTAGTTTCAATAGTCTGATTGAATGCAGAAGCATCAATAGTTAAATCCAACACTCCAAATGATTTCCAATAATTAGCTGGAGATAATGAATAGCGAAAGTCATACTCTTTTATTGAACTGGAAAAGTCTGTCCATACATGAGCTGTATAAGTTACTCTAAACTGATGCTCACCTTCTGAAATATCACCCTCAAAATAGATTAAATCACTTAATGTTACAGATGTTTCATATTGACTATTTTCGCTAAAATTCACAGCTCCTGAATACATTCTACCCCCTTCGAAAAAATAAGGATAGTCACCAAACAAAGAATCCTCATTTACCCAATCATAAGTAGGAATAACAACATTATTAATTTTTCTTCCATCCAAAAAGACTTGAAAGTCATCTAAATATTCAGATGCATAAAACAATAAAGGAATTTGCTCGCCCAACTTGGAGGAGTTAATGGTATAAATCACTTCAAAACTGGCAGTTTCAAAGGCAGAATCAATAACAATATTTAGCTCTTCATGCAGTATATCAACAAATTCACTGGTAAACGGACGAGAGCCAACTGTACCATGAATAAGAGGTTCACGCATGTTCGCCAACAAGGTTCCATTAAACAGAAGGAATAAAACAATCAAGAAATGTTTCATAAGGCATTAATTAGGATGTTTGAATATAACAAAATTAGCTATTTGATTGAGAATAGACTAAGCCAAAGTTTTTCACTACTTTCGTTTTATGATTGAGCAAATTGAGCAATTTGATCGCGATTTATTTTTAACCTTAAATGGTTTACACGTAGATTGGTTGGACCCGGTAATGTGGTGGCTTAGTTCGATCGTATTCATGATTCCTGTATTTGCCTTTGTGCTCTATTACGCGTATAAAAAAGGGAAACTACGGTTGACATTTATAATGTTAGGAGGAATTGGTTTATGCATTTTACTTTCAGACCGGATTTCTGTTGAACTGTTTAAAGAGGTATTTGAACGTTATCGCCCTACTCACAATACAGAAATAGGTGACTTAGTACATACTGTAATTAAACCGAATGGCGAAGAGTATAGAGGTGGAACATTCAGTTTTGTAAGTTCACATGCTACCAATGCAATGTCAATGGCTTTATTTTCATTTTTACATTTAAGACGGTTTAATAAAAAATGGTCCCTAATTTTTCTTTGGGTTATAGTTGTTTCTTACACCCGTATTTACTTAGGCGTACATTATCCTGCTGATTTAGTTTGTGGGGCGATACTTGGAGCAGTAATTGGCGGAATTGTTTATTGGATAAGTTTAAAACTGGATCCTTATAAATCATTAAATACGATTAAGGCAAATGAGTAATATTGCGATTATAGCATTCATTTTTGTTGGTGGAGGATTGGGCAGTTTAGCACGTTACGGCGTTGGCAAATTGGCATTAAACTACTATGTAGATGGCAAATTTCCTTTAGGAACATTAGTAGCCAATACACTTGCTTGCATTGTATTAGGTGTTACTCTTTATCTTTTCAAGGACCGATTACTCGAAAATGAATGGATAAAGTATTTTGTTATTATTGGTTTTTGCGGTGGATTCTCTACTTTTTCAACCTTTAGTTTAGACACGGTCAAACTATTTAGCGACGGACTTTTTACCTTAGGTATTTTTAATATCCTAATTAGCTTAGCCCTGGGAATTTCTATACTATGGATATTAGTTAAAGTATAAAATTATGCGAAAAATAGTGGGTCTTTTAATGCTTGGTTTATTTGTACAGTGTACAGGCCAACATTCCTTCAAAGACATTAGTGAATTTGAAATTTCAGAAGGATTAATGGAGGATGGCGAATACGTCAAAGTAGTTTATAGTTCAGGTGCACCTGATGATAATTTGGACTTGACTTATTATTTGCACCTGATTGTGGTTAGTCAGGTTTCTAAAGACACTTTTAACTTATTAAGCACAGGAGGCGCTCTTGTTACCGAAACAGATAATATGCGTTATTATATTGCAAATAACTCTAGCGCTAATATTATTATGCAAAATTTAGACAAAATTCAGAATGGTGTAAACATAAATGACTTAGGTACAAAAGACATTGACCAAGTAGTTGTAAACAACACCAATTGGCAGGATGCAGAGAACAATTTCCCAACAATAATTGGTGGATTGGCAAATGATATTCGATCAATAGAAGATTAACAGACTTTTTAAAAATTCCCAAATTATGATTCGAATAACCGTTTTTATTCTGAATTTAATTCCACTGCTTTGTATAAGTCAGGTTGTTGATTTTGAAAATTTAGAGAACCTAAAACCAGGCGACCCTGTTGGTGAAATCACTTTAGAAGAATCAGATTATAGCATTCAATTTTACATTGGTCATGATATAACAGACACCGTTCCATTACGCATGCAAAGAGTGGCGCACGATTCTAAAACGGGCGGTTTTTATGGTCCAGAATCTAAATTAGATTGCCAAGGAAACAAGATTGAAACCAAACGGATTAATCAAATTAACGATAAAAAGTTTGTTCTTAATTCAGAGATAAGTAATCGAGAACGTGTTGGGTGCCATTTCGTATCAGGTATTTTGTTGGGAGAGAAACTGCCATCCATTTTTATTTTTTACAATAAACCCGTTACTGGCTGCAGTGCAGATTTATTGGACGTAGATGGGCATGATAATACGATTGAAGCATACGACATTTATTGCTACGCTAACACCTCTGACTATCCTTCAAAACCGATTAACGATAAACCAATTGAGATTCGGTCAACCGGTCGAACTTTCGGTCCTGGAATATTGGGCGACAATGGCGGAGTAATGCCTTTCAGTATTGATTTCACAATAGGTTTTACGCTTATTGAGATTCGACCAATACAGCAAGTTAGCGGAGGAAATGAAGTACGTAATGAATTTGGTTTTGCATTGGACAATTATAGCCCAAGATCGGTTGAGCAAGCTCCGTATATTCCCCCTTATCTTTCTGGCGAAGATAACAAGGTGGCTGTAGCACATATCAATGATAAAAAGCTTGCTCTTGACCCTATTATTCAGACAGAAATAGAAACGACCCCCGTTCAACGTAAATTTTTGGAACGCAATGAATCTATTTATTTTGACTTTGACAGTGCTAAACTATCAGCTGCTGCAATTGAAATTTTAGATGATATAATTGATGACATTAATAGTTTGAGTGCACTTGAACGAAAAATGGAAATTAAGGTGGATTTAAGTGGATTTACTGATCCTGCAGGAAGTAATGCGTATAATCAACATCTGTCGCAGAAGCGTGTAAATGCTACTGCGGATTATTTTTTGAAGCATGGTGTAAATTCTTCTCTTCTAAAAAAGAAACACTATGGCGAAAGTTATTCTGGAGATGCCAATGATTCAGATGCAAAAAAAAGAACGGTTCAAATTAAATTGAGTTATCGTAAAGTTTAACCACCCCCGTATGCTTATGCATCCTCCTTAACATTAAGTGTTTGAGAACATTACCATCTTCATAATAACGCTCTCAAACACTACCAGGACACTCACTACACCTGTCGCTGGCAACCAATATGGTTTTAAATTGTTTTTTTGACTGGAGATGCTTCCTTTGGCACAGAAACATCAAGCGTTTCTGTATGCACCTCTCCTGCTCCGTTAATTTCAACCTCTAATTTTTTGGTCTTAACCTCCTCACGACAATTAACAATCCCGTTTCCATTAATCACAATTCCCTTTAACTCGCTCATTGTTATGATTATTGTAAAATCCTCATCACCAACCAGGTTGTTAAACTCATTAATATCACCATCTTTTACCCCAATCGTTAAAAGGTTATTTTCAACATTGATATCAATTAAATCGGCTGTTTCTGTAGCACCGTCAAACAAAACCTCAGTTTCATTTCCCGCAACAATCATTACATTGACGTTTAAGTTTAAATGAATCGTGTGAAACTCATCCATTCCTTCATTATGATCGGAAACGGCAACTTCTTGCGTCATTGATTTAGCGTTTGACGCAACATCTTGATTTTGATAAGGAGTTGCATTTACCATAGCTGATAGTGATAATGCTGTAATAATAGTTGCTAGCATAATTCTTTGTTTTATAATTAAAAGTTAAAGTGTTTTATTTTAAAGACTTCAATTAAATCTGAAGCTCTATACGTAAGATGCTTTTTTGATAAAAAGGTTACAAATAAGGTCAATTAATTTTTACAATCTTAGATTTAAGGAACCTATTTTAGACTTATTACAGATCTCAAAAACCAATAAGAATAAGAGTTAAAACAGGAATCAACACTGAAATTAGAAACAAAAATACACGTTGAATTTAAATTGGACTATTGTAAAGTTGAATCATCAAGACATTCTAATTCGGTATCAAAACAATCTCCATATTCAAGCTTATTTGTGATATTTCCATCTTCATCATAATATTCCCAAACACCACAAGGACATTCATCACATTCGTAACATGTTTCCAACTGCTCTTTAGTCTTAATTTTGCCACTTGGATAGTAATAAGTATTAAATATTGAAAACCGAATTGCATGGCAGCCATCATCTTCTCCAGGTAACCAATAATCGTAAATAGATTCTAGCTCTAATCCTCCGTCATTATTATATTTAGTGACTCCTATAATCGAACCACATCCCAACACATCTCCTTGCTCTCCAATCTCTATTAGCACTCCGTTTCTATTGAACTTTTTATAGACATATTCACTACTACTGGAATAGTCAATAACCTCGCTAAGTTCACCCGTTTCAAAGTAAATCGAATCTATTTTCGGAAATGAATAATCTGTTGAATCTTCATCTGAAAACTCGGTAATAAGTGGGTTAGGAAAAGATTCTTCCAATGTATTTATTGTATCTGCATGAGAGTCTATCGGTTCATTTACCTGAGTATCATTGCATGAGATCAATAGTATGAATAAAATAAAGGGGAATGATGGACGCATGATTAAAAATAGCAATTTCTAATCACATCCGCAGTTACCGGAATTGCATGACTTATCCATTGGAGATCCTACCGGTTTCTTTTTTAGATTTTTTCGATAAAAACGAAAAGCAAAATAACCTATTGCCAAGGCAAATAGTGCATACACTAAAATATTTTGAATTTCTGTCGTCATTTTAATAATTGAAAAGCAATTAAAGCAGAAAAATACGCTAAAGCAGTCATATAGCCAAATTGAATTGCTGTCCACTTAATTGACTTTGTTTCTTTATAGGTAACAGCAACAGTACTCATACACTGCAAAGAAAAAGCATAAAACAACAGCAGAGAAATGCTAGTAGCAATGCCGAATATTGGCAAGCCAGTGTCAGGACTCACTTCATTTTTTAGTCGATCACGAACCTTCATTTCTTCATCTGATCCAATGGCATAAATAACAGAAATTGTTCCTACAAAAACCTCTCTTGCAGCAAGCGAAGAAATAAGCGCAATCCCAATCTTCCAATCATAACCCAACGGCTCAATTACAGGTTCAATTGATTTCCCAATCATTCCTAAATATGAATTTTCTGTTTGATAAGATGCCACAAGGTTTTCCTGTTCCTCAACAGTTGCGGTAGGATATTGTGCGGTAATATGCTCCTCGGCATTTTTAAAATCGTCTCCTCCATTTGTCACTAATACAAACAAAATAATGGATGTTGCTACAATAATTTTACCTGCATTCCAAATGAATGATTTTACATTTGACCATACACGGTAAAGTACATTCTTAATACTTGGTAATAAATACTCTGGCACCTCCATTAGCAAGTAACTTTTATAAGAAGGTTTTAACACATATTTTAAAACTAAAGCAACTACAAATGTCATAATCACACCAAGCAAATACATGCCCATTAATGCGATTCCTTGTGCATTAAAAATTCCAAATACTGTTGCATCATCAGGTACAATTAGGGCTATTACAACAACATAAACAGGAATACGCGCCGCACATGTTAGCAAAGGGGTTACCAATATTGTAATCAGCCGTTCGCGACTATTCTCAATTGTCCGAGCAGCCATAATTGCAGGTACAGCACATGCTAATCCTGAAATCATTGGTACAATACTTTTTCCACTCATCCCAAACCCTTGCATTAACCGATCGGTGAGATAAACAATTCTAGACATATAACCACTTTCTTCCAGCAAGGAAAAAAGGAAAAATAGAATTGTGATTTGAGGCACAAAAATGACCACACCTCCAATTCCAGGTATCAATCCTTCTGTTATTAATCGAGAAAAATATCCTTCAGACAAGTTTTCACTTGCCAAACCTTGAAGTGATTCAAATCCAGTTTCAATCCATCCCATTGGAAAATCTGCCAACCAAAAAATTGCTTGAAAAATTACGAGTAAAACTCCCAGAAAAATAATGTACCCAAAAACAGGATGCAGTAAAATGCGATCCAATTTTGTTGTTAAATCAGAAGCCTTGGACTTATCAATCGTTAGGACTCTATCTAAATAGGCATTAATGCGTTTATACCGTAAAATGGAAGCGTTTGTTTTCCATTTTCGAATGTCTACTCCATTTTCTGCAATGAAATCTTGTGCATCTACATCCGCCTTATTTTTACTTGTCAGTTTTAAAAAGCTGACATAATCATTTGAAATTCCCTTTTCAGCGCTGTACTTCTTTAAAACCTCCAGCCCCTCCTCCTGAATATAAGTAGGTGTTCGGGCTGCAATGGATAAGGGATTTACACAACTTTGAATCAAATCATCAATTCCAGTCCCTTTTTTAGCTGAAATACAAACAACTGGAATGCCTAGTTCTTTTTCCAAGGCAGTTGCAGAAACAAAAACGCCCCGCTTTTCAGCTAAGTCTACCATGTTAATGGCCAAAACCATAGGAACATTCAAATCACGAATTTGCTCTAATAAATATAAGTTTCGCTTTAAATTTAAAGCCGAAACTATCAATACAATTTTGTCTGGATAATCTTCATTTTCAGCATCCAATAAATAATCAACTACTAATTCCTCATCTTTTGAACTTGGAAATAGGCTATTAATTCCAGGAAGATCAATGACATCAATATCTTGTAAGGTGGTTCTTAATACCCCTTTCTTTTTGTCAATTGTAACACCAGGATAGTTACCAGTGTGTTGATTTAGTCCACAAAGCCGATTAAAAAGAGTTGTTTTTCCTAAGTTGGGATTACCAACCAATGCTATTTTCAGATTTTTTTGAGAACTCATTCAACAATAATGAAAGCTGCTTCTTTTCTTCTCAATGCAATGCGATTATTTTCAACCAAAATAAAGATTGGACCATAGAAAGGCGCTTTATTTAAAATTGAAAATTTGGACCCAGGTAATATTCCAAACTCGGCCAACTTAGCAGAAATCGGATTATCCTGAATGTATTTTACTACACCCATTTTTTCCACTTTCAAATCACATAAACGGAGTTCCATATTCCTTTATTTAGAACAAATATAAATAATTTGGAATAGGTTAAGATAATGTTAAGTCGCAAGATGAAAATTGGACAAAAAAATACCCTAAAAGGGGTATTTTAAAATGAGTCGTGAATTGAATTACTATAAAACAGCCTCATTTAGTATCAACCTTAGTTTCATCTACAGAAATTAACAGAAGATTCATTTTCTCTTCTTCAAAAAGGCTTCCTCTATTGATAATTAAACCATCTTTTGTTGGAACTGTCAGATAGATGAAAAAACACGCTTCTGGCAGCATTTTTTCTTCTATTACTTCAAGGTTTTCATCCAATATAATCACCGACACTTTTGCATCTTTATAGGTATTAAAATAACCCTCTTCATTTTTTTCGGGCATTGGATGCACATAAAATCGATAATAGTGATTGGTGTATTTATTATAAACAAATGAAGGGTATTTTCCATTCTGCTTTTGATGCTTCATTAAAATTGTCTTCGAATCTGATTGTTCTAAATCTTCTGAAGAAATAGAAGGAACCGGAAATGTTTGATATTGACTTTGAAAAGGAATAATGTCAACCACTTCTGACAATCTATTATAGCGCCAAATTTCTGGTAAAATAATTGGGTTATAAAAAATATATTCATCCGTATAAACTTGTTGAATATCACTTAATAAACCATAATAATTATCTTGATATAGTTTTGGAAATTTCACTCCAATAAAATCAATATCTCGCGTATTTAGATCAAGACTTCCAGTCATTGGATATGAATTTTCTGAAATATTTTTATTAAACGTTTCTAATTTAAATTCAAAGGAGTTTACATTACCACTGTAATAATTGCACAATTTAGGGTCTTGAGAAATAACAAGGCCATTATTCCACAATCCCGAATCATTTTTAAAGTTGATGTGCATTACCGTATCTTTTCCCAAATAGGTTAATTCTAAAGAATCCCATGGAGCATACAAAATCATTTCATTCTTATCTACGGGATAGATACGGGAGTTTAAATTTAAACTATCTTTAACTTTCATTGATTCTGTTAAAATCAAGGCTGTATCATGAATGGAGTAATAACTCAGGTTTTGATTTACTTCATTACGAAAAACGGAGATTAACTCATCATCAAAAAACAAGGTTTTAAAATCTTGTTCATTTGCTCCATTTGTATGAATCGCAAATTCCTCAAAATTTATCAAAGATTCTTGATCTACTCCGCAAGAACACAAGATCAATAAACACAGCGTTTTGCTCCAATTCTTAATCATACAACTCTTCCATTTTTGCATTAATTGAATCAAATTCAGTTTCGACCAATATATTTTTATAAATCAAATCATCTCCATTAAAAAAATAGACTTCATTGTTAATCATAGAAAATCCATTTTTTTCTAAGGTAAATAGCTCAAATGGCAAGTAGTTATTTTTATCAAAATCGAGCGTTAAACCTTCTTTTACTTCGGAACCATTGCTTACAACATTGATCAAATAATCATGTGGGTTGAAATGATTGATATATTCAACTAATTCTTCAATACAAACAGAGCATGATTTGCCCGCAATAAAAAAAATCACATTCTTTTCTGCATTACTCTTCATTAAGATTTCTTCTTGAATAAAAGACATAGAAATGGCGTCAATTTCAATTTCATCAGAACTTACTGAACACGCAGAGCCAATAAAAATTATTAAAAAAAAGAGGGATTTAAATCGCATAAAAAAGAGTTTAAAAGAAGCTTTACAGCCGTGTTAGGACTGTAAAGCTATCCTACTGTTTATGTAAAAACATATTAGCGATAAACGCAAGGATATAGGTATCTTGGATCCTTCATAGGTCCGCAAGAAACTGAACCAATTGTCCATGTACGGTATGTACATCTTGTTCCAGGTTCACCATTTGGTCCAACGCAAGAATTAAGGAACCAATTAGTTGCAGGAAGTAGCATTTCTACCTCTGCAGAATTTTCCCAGTTATCATTAACAACTTCTAACACAACCTCTTCCTTTTCGTCAGAAGGATTTTCTACAAACGACTGAAAGCTAAACATCATAGCCATTAGCCCTAAAAAAACTAAACTTACTTTTTTCATAAAAAAAATTATTTTGTAATCCCAAAAAAGCGTTTTGGGTTCGCTATTTCTTATGTAATTGTGCACATTACAAAACCAATAGTAGAAAGTATATTTTAAAGAATAGTTAAATATTTCATAGCTGGTAGTCATTTTTCATTTTCGGTCAAAAAACAAAATTCCAGACAATAAATAAAAATGAAATACGTGCTATTTTCTAGCTTTAAATTTTTGCAAGGCCTCTTTAAAGGCTGCTTTTTTTCTTCGAGATATGGGTAATTTTTCTTTGGTGGTCAAACTAACTTTGAATCCTTGTTTCTCAACATGATCAACAAATTGCATATTGACTATGAAAGAATTATGGATTCGGAAAAAACTATCATTTAACAGATTAGAATATTGGCTTAATTTTTTTGAAGTATAAACCTCTTGTTTGTCATTATTAAATATAGTTGAATAGCTACCATCAGCCTTAATGTAGATCACTTGATTATACACAACATCATACGTGTTTTCATGAGTCTTTAAATAAAAACCATTTGTTTTATTCAAGGTTTCTTTTTCATAGATGAGCTCTTTATTATTACACCTTTTTATTGCCTTGATTAATTCTGTAGGGGCAATAGGCTTTAATAAATAATGTAGTGCTGCATATTCAAAGGCTTTAATGGCATAATTATCATAAGCCGTTGTAAAAATAATTTGAAATTTAATTTCATTGAGCTGCTCCAACAAATCAAAACTGGTTAAATCACCCAATTGAATATCTAAAAAAACTAGCTCAGGTTTAAAGGAATTTATTTTCTCGATACCTGTTTCTACTGAATCGGCTTCATCCATTAGTGTTATTTCTGAACAAAATTCAGCAACTAATTTTCGAATTACATTACGACAATGTGCCTCATCATCAATTATCAGCGCTCTCATAACTTATAAGTTCAATGGCAAAATCAAAATAACTTTTGTTCCGGCGGGTTGATTATTCTTTGTTAAATCTATAATTTGAATTCTTTCTTCTTTTGAATTTCTTGCAATTATGCCTAATCGATCTTTCACCAATTTAATGCCCAACGACCTCTTTTTGAATTTTGATTTCACTTCTTTTCTTCCAATTCCATTATCAGTTATAATGCAATAAAAGGAATCGCTATCTCTCTCTAAATATTCAATCTTTAAAAAGCCCTTTTCTTTTTTGGGTGCCAATCCATGAAGAATAGCATTTTCAACAAATGGTTGAATGAGCATTGGTGGAATTTTGGTAAGATGCGATATTTCATTCGTCTCAATCTCATAATCAAAGGAGTTAGAAAAGCGAATTCGTTCTAATTCTATATAATGTGTTAATAATTCTATTTCTTCTGCTAAGATGACGGAATTTTTTGTTGAATGATTAAGAGCTAGTCTTGTCAAGAGGGCCAATTTCCCAAGATACTCCTGAGACTCTAATTTCCTGTCATCTATAATTAGGCTTTGAAGCGAAGTAAGTGAATTAAAAACGAAATGTGGGTTCATTTGAGCTTGCAAGGTCTTTCGTTCAAGATTCAACACTTTATACTTATTTCGCTCTCGGTTTCTTTGTCTACGATAATAACTATGAACCAAGTACCAAATTCCTAGAACAGTAAGTAAAATCATCAATAAGATGAAAAAAATGTTTTCCCAAAAAGGTTTATACTTTTCAATGTCAAACAAGTGAACTGGCTTGGTCCATGTTTTATCTACATTTTGGGTCTTCACATTAAACGAAAATTTTCCAGAAGGTAAATTAACGTATCGAACAGATCTACTCGTGGTAGATATCCACTCGGTGTCGATTCCTTTCAGCTGATATTTGTAGCTAATATTTCCTTCATAAATAAATTCTACTCCCTCAAAACTAACATCAAGTGCATTTTCAGTATAATTCATTTCATACCTTTTACTCAGCCCCCTGTTTTTACCGTTAATACTTACTGCAGTCAAATAAATTGGAATTTCTCGTTGATTCATTTTTTTTAATGAAATCATAGATAAGCCATGGTCAGTTGCTGCGTACAACGTGTCATTAACTAAAGCGACGTCATAGACTACATTTGACAGCAAACCATTTCCTCTTGAGAAATTAACTATATCTCCATCATTACTGATAACACTTAACCCTTCAAAAGAATTGACAATAAGATATTCATCATATTGGTAGATTCGTTCTACAGCGTCACTAATTATACCATCTCGCTTTGAAATATACAAAGGTGACTGATTGATTCTCTCGATATAAATTCCACTTTCTGCCGAAGCAAACACTAACATAGTGTCCCCTATATTAATCATACTCTTAATTCTATTCTTAAAGAATAAAACATCCGATTTGTAAGTTGGTAGATTTACAACTTTGTAATAAAAGATGTCTTCATTTGTTTGGTAATGTTCGCAATATTCTTCTTTTAAATATTTAACCCCCACATCTGTCCCTACAATTACTTCACCGTTTGGTAAAAACATTCCTGTATTGACAAATACATCCAAATAATAAAACGATCTTTTTTCGGAACAAAGTATATTCTTAGAAATAGACGCTCTTCCTACATTATAAAATGTATCGTTTAAATTAAAATAATCTTTTGCTAAATAGAGGTTACTGCAGTTTTTATCATTATTTAAATCGATCACTTTACCTTTATTCCCTCCCCAACCTCTCAAAATCAAATATTTGTTAGAAATATCTTGACAATTGCTTTCACCAAGAGGGGACATTAGGTTCTTTTTAAATTCGTATACACTATCTTCCTTAGAGATAAGGAATAAGCGATTATCTGTCGCTTTAACCCGAACCGCCATTTTATCCCCCTCTAAGTCCAGTGTGCGAATATTTTGATTGGGGCAATAAAATAGCCCCTTATATATAGATCCAATCCACAACCCCTCATTCTTACCAAAGAAAATAGACGAACAAGATATATCACTTAAAATGCACTTTATTTTCTCTGGTTCATTGTGCGGAAACTTCCACACACCAATTTCCCTAAAACCGATATATACGTTCTTGTATTTATCTATTTCAACCATTAATATTTCATGCTCGTATTTATCTATCAATCTAGCAAGCGTATCTTTTTTAGGATTATAAGTATAGAGATAAGAGCCAGCGCTGAAATAGTAATCTAACCCCATTTTATCAATTGCTACAAACTCTTGTCCAGATAAGCCTAGTTTCCTGTTATAATTATCATTTTGAAATGCTTTTTTCTTGCCATTATAATAGAAAAAAGGAAGGGTCTCCTCTAGACGCATTAAAGAAATCCCAAATCCATCACTATCATCCCTGATCAAAATTCCATTTTTCTTATTAACACTAGACGTTTTACCATAATTAAAATGGACATAAGAAGCTAAACTATCAGAAATAAAAAAATTTACTCCACTTTTATTAAAATCGAATGAAATTAGATTTGATGCAAGAGATATTTTAGTGTTTAAACTATCATTCAAAAAAAAAGGAAAGAATTGATCATTTTCTCCCAGAATGTGAATTTTCCGGTCCTTTCCGTAACAGCTTATTTGACCAGATGGTAATATATCTAACTTGAAAATAACATTTGTAGACAATCCATTCTCAATTGTATATTTCTTAAACTCATAGCCGTTATAACATACTAGACCTCTATCTGTACCAAACCAAATATACCCTTGCTTGTCTTCAATTATTTGGTAAACCTGTGTACTGGGCAAACCATCATTAACATCATAATTTCTAAATTGATATTCATAATTTACAGCCAAAACATTACCCGCTAAGATAAAAATATAAATCGCGAAAACTGTTCTCATTATTTGGGTTAATCTTCGTTATTCGAAACGTAATTAGTTTAAAAATACGAATTCCTGTAATTGAAAAATGCAAATACAACCTATTTTATTATTTGGCTATTCTAACTCTAACATAACCTTTTGATAATCTGAAAGCTATGACAATTACTCCCATTTAACCAATTATAAAACTACGCTCGAAACATCATCACAGAAATGAGATTCAGCACTATTTTTTGCATTAAAATGGTATTAAACACTTTTTGAAACTACTCCTATTTAATAAGCACTCACACCTGGTTTAGGCGCAAGCTACTTATCCAACAGTGCCTTTTTAAATTCCGACTTTTTTCGGCGAGAAATTGGCAACGTCATTTCATTTGAAAGCACCACCAAATGATTAGGTTTATCGACAGGACGTACCCATGTCATATTTACAAGTATAGAGTGGTGAATACGATAAAAACCTTCGGGTAAAAGCCGCTCATAATCCACCAACTTTTTAGAAGTAAAAATACATTGCCCATCATTCGTATGAACGGTTGAATAACTTCCGTCGGCTTGAATAAAAAGAATGTCGTCATGAGAAATTTGATAATCTCTCAATGAAGTTCGCAAGTACAAACTTTTAATTTTATCAATATCCTCACTTTGGACTTGAGGTTGATTGGCTTCACATCTTTTCACGGCCTTTATTAAATCACTTAAGATGACTGGTTTTAACAAATAATGCACTGCTGCATATTCAAATGCCTTAATTGCATATTGATCGTAAGCGGTTACAAAAATGAGTTGAAAATTGATTTCTTTTAACTGCTCAAGGAGTTCAAAACAAGTTTGATCTCCTAACTGAACATCTAGAAATACAATATCTGGTTCAAAACCTTCTATTTGAACTAGCCCAGCATCAACCGAGTTCGCAATTTTAAAATTTTTAATGGATGGAACATGCCTCATTAACATGGTCTGTAATACTTCACTACAGTTGAACTCATCTTCAATTATTAATGCTCTCATCTAATTTTTTTTTATAGGGCATATAAACCACAACTTTCGTACCAGTCGCAAGTCCCTCATCATCAAACAAATCTGTTATTTCCACTGCATTCATTTTTAACAAAAGCTGTAATCGTTCTTTTATCAAACGGATGCCAAGTGATTTATTTTTCACTCTATTTTTCACCGTTGCTTCTCCTCTACCCACACCGTTATCTACAATTGTAAACTGAACCATTTGATCATTATACGGTTTAACAATAATCTCAATTAGACCGTTCGCATTTTTCTTTGACAATCCATGTAAAACTGCATTCTCTATAAAGGGTTGAATTAAAAAGGGCGGAATAAAAATAGTGGGGTCTTCTAGCTCAATTTTCACTTTAAATTCAAAATGATTTGGAAATCGAATTTGCTCTAACTCAACATAATGTCCTAGTAGTGTTAACTCATCCTTTAATTTTACCCAGTTTTGCGTAGATTGCAGCAAGGCTATTCTAGTTAAGCGTGCAAATTTCCCTAAATATTCATTGGCTAAATCAGGCTCGTTTTTAACGATTATATTTTGCAAAGAGGTTAATGAATTAAAAATAAAATGTGGATTCATTTGCGCCTGCAAAGTTTTACGCTCCAAATTTAGAACCTGCAGTTTATCTTCCTCTTTTTGTTGGATGCGTTTATAGCGGAAAGCAAAAAACAACCACGTTAGTGCTATAAAAAAAACTATTTCAAGACCAATGAAATAAAAAGTTAACCAGATTGGTTTTGATTTGGAAATTTTAAAAAGACAAATGGGCTCTGACCATATATTGTCAGAATTCTGAGCTTTTACCCAAAACGAAAAATTGCCAGTAAACAAATTAGAATATCTGACCGTTGTATTAGATGTAGACACCCATTGTTTGTCCATTCCCTTTAATTGAAATTTATAATTTATATCACCTTCTTGTATGTAGGAAAGAGCCTCAAAAGAAATCTCTAACAATCCATCTTCATGTTCCAATTCATAAAAATCGTGCAAAGGTTGAGTGACGCCATTAATTTTACATGATGTAAATTTAATAGGCATTATTGGATGTTTTTTATGCGTTAAAGGAAATACAGAGGTTCCAAATTTTGTTATGGCCCAAATAAAATCATTACTTATTAAAACATCTCTAACTTCATTAGAAAGTAAGCCATTTCTTCTTGTATAATTAGTGATACCATCCTCTTCTGTAATAACGCTTATTCCTTTTTTTGAGGTTGCTACCATATACCCTTCCATAACATAGACGCGATCAATTGCATCACTTATTAAGCCATCTTCTTTTTTTAACCAACGAACTTTTCCTGATTTTTCAGTGATATAAATACCTTTTTCGGCTGAACTAAACACAAATAACGTATCTCCAATATTTTGCATATCTCGAATTTTATATCGGAAAAAATCATTCTTGGGTCTATAATCAACACATGATGATTTAAAAAGTCGTCTCTGCACTCCTCGGCTAACATAAGTAGAATCATAAACCAGTGAATCAAGTTTTAAAATTTTGATTCCTTCGTCCGTCCCGATAATAAAATCACCATTCTCATCTATCATAGAGCAATTTAAAAACAGATCGAAATTAATATAGTCATGACATTTCTCTTCATAATTCCAAAAATGAATCGAACTTGTGGCCACTCCAAAAATGGCAGAATCTTCTTTCAGTATATGTTTTAAACCAGAAGTGACATAACTCACCTTATTATCAAGATCAACTATATTCTGAAAATACCCACCTCCATCATTGAATACAATTACTGAAGACGGATTAAACTTTTGATTTACAGGATTCGTGCTTTTAAGTTCTATAAATTCAATTTTTGGATAACGTAACTCAAAAAACTCTATATCATCTGGCAATCCATAAACCGTTCCTTTGAATTCCTGTAGTTGATTAAGTTCTTGACCATTTGGTAACTTGACAGTAAATTTATCTTGATCCTCAAAATAAAACAACCCTCGAAATAAACTAGATGCCCAAATCCCATTGTTAGTATCTAGTTTGACACAACTGATACTTGCATTTTTGAGAAGATGGTCCGGTGACTCAAAGTTTCCCCTAGGTAGTTTTATCAACCCTATAAACCTTATTCCTAGATATAAATTCCCATAATCATCAATTTCAATGTCTAGAATTGTTTCCTCAAAATCTTTTATCAATACAATTTCATCTGGATGATTCCAATCATATTGATAAAGCATTGTTCCTATTGAAAAATATATAGTCTCTCCATATTTAACAATATCAGCAAATGTCCTGATTTTTAATTGTGGCGTTTCAAGTTGAACTGGATTTCCGTTGATCGAAATTACATTACAGCCATTTTTCGCTCTTCCAAATATAAATAGTCCCGTTTCATCATCAATAATGTGTATTCCAAATTCTGCTATATTCCTCACAATATTCCCATTAGAAATACTTAATAATGGAATACCATTTGTATCATTATCAAATGAAGCTACGGTAAAGCCTCCATTTGAAAAATCTAATTTCAATAAATTAGCAACATGTGAATGATAGACTAAAAGGCTATCATTATATTTGAATTCCCTAAATTCATTATCAACTAAACAACTTATTTTTCGATCCTTTCCATAACAATAAATTGTGCCATCATCACCTTCATCTAAATGAAATATAACATTAGTGGTTAGGCCATCACGAATTGTAAAAGTTTCAAATTCATATCCATTATAACGAACGACTCCCCTGTCTGTTCCAAACCAAATATACCCTTTTGAATCTTCTATGACTTCATATATTTGCGAGCTTGGCAAACCTTCATTTACGTCATAGTTTCGGTATTGTACTTGCAACTCATAGGCAAATAAATTTATGGAGAGTAATAATGAAAGACAGAGTAATAAACGCATTTATTGTTTTGGTAAGACTACCAAATGAAACGAAAAAAATTGCGATAACGTTTGTCAATTTTAATTAAAATTATACGATTCAATTAAAAGGTAAAAACCTTGTCCCTTTTAATTGAATAATACTCCATTTTAAAAGTCCGTTATTACATAATTGATTTTCCTTAATATTTGTATAATCAGATTTGTTTTGAATTAATTTTAATTCAAAAAAACAGAATATTTGGGAATAAAAAAATGGGAATTACTATTCGCTAACGCTAATCAACTATTCGTTAGCGTGTGATTTTTTTTTGTTTTTTAGAGGCCTCCAAAAATTTTAGAAATCACACTGTCTTTTTTTCTAACCGACACTGGAATTTTCTGCCCTTTTTTCAGATATAAATAGCGCGTTTTATCATATCTATCAACAAATGTAGCATTTACTAGGTAGGATTGGTGCACTCGAAAAAAAATATCCTCAGGTAGTTGTGAAGTGAACTCTTTCAATGGTTTTGAAACGATAAAGGTTCTATCGTCATCACAAAAAAAAGTAGTATAACCTCCATCTGCTTTACAAAACATCAAGCTATCAAAATTGACAATTTGATACCCTTCAGACATTCTTAAAACTATTCGATCATTCTTACCAATAAATTGATTTTCAACAACCTCTAA
Source organism: uncultured Crocinitomix sp. (assembly GCA_937139035.1). Classification (GTDB taxonomy): domain Bacteria; phylum Bacteroidota; class Bacteroidia; order Flavobacteriales_D; family Crocinitomicaceae; genus Crocinitomix. The sequence continues at coordinate 36,191 of CAKZPK010000039.1, forward strand.
ACGTTCCTTATTATTAGTTTTACTAATTAACATTGCCCGTTGCACTGCTTCATTCAACTCATCCTCATTTACAGGTTTAAGTACATAGTCTATTGCTCCCAATCTGAGTGCCCTTAACACATGTTCTTCATACGCAGTAATAAAAATAACCTTGAACGGTACATCTCCCAGCTCATTCAAAAAATCAAAACCTGTCCCTCCTTTTAAATTAATATCCAAAAAAACTAACTCTGGCATTTCATTACGACAATGCGTTAGGGCATCATTAACTGATTCACATTCGCCAACAATATTTAATTCATCCGTGATGTTTTTTAACAAGGTTTTTAATCCCTCGCGGATATAAGGCTCATCCTCAACAATTAAGGTATTAATCATATTTATACGGAATTTCTATGGTTACTAATGTGCCGTGGGCATTAAATTTTCTTCGATCAACTATTTCAAGACTAGCAGTTGTGTTAAACTCTTTGGCTAAGAGCGCCATTCTTTCCATATTAATCTTAGTAGATAAGGATTCTTTTTTGGGTACTATCGTTTCCGGCATAACAGTATCAGCACCAACCCCATTATCCATAATTCTACATATCAATGAATTATTTTCAAAAAAAACATGAATGTCAATTTCTCCCTTTCGATCAAGATTTTTAAATCCATGCTCAATACAATTTTCAACGAAAGGTTGAATTATCATTGGTGGAATTAGCACCTCTTTATTCTCTACATTCTTATCCAAACGAATTGAAAAACTAAAGCTTTTTTCAAACCTTGCATTTTGAAGTTCAAGATAATATTTGATTGCTTCTAACTCATCCGACAAAGAGACCACCCTATCACGAGAATTATTAAGAATCAAACGTACTAATCTTGAAAATTTAGACAAATATTTCGAAGCTTTAGAACTTTCTTCTTGCAAAATCATGCCTTGAATTGTAGATAATGAATTGAATAGAAAATGGGGTGTGATTTGAGTTCGTAATAGTTGTTGATTAATAAGCAAATTATCTCGACTTGTTTTCAGGTTTTTATTCCTCAAAAATAAAATCATTACCGCTGCAATAAGAATTATTAAGAGTATGATTATAACTGAAAGCAGTAACTGTAGCTTAGACTTTTCAAGATCTTCCTCCTTCTTAATTATTTCAGTTTTAAACTTCAATTCCCGATCGTATTGGTTTTCTAAATCCTTTAGATCCAATTCCATTTTTTCCATAAAAATGTGCTGGTACAAATCTTTTAATTTATGGACATAAACGAGTGCAGAATCTGTCATTCCTAATTCATTATAAACAACAGCATAATTTTCATATACAAATTCATAATTTCGGCGATTTTTATTTGGAGACATTGATATTGCGGAATCTAAATATTGTATGGCAGATTCATAATTTTCTGCATCAATATAAAGCATTGCTAGACCATTATATTGACTGACCTTAGTGAATTCCTGATCAAAAGTAGAGGTGTATTTCATAGCTTCTCTACTACAATAAATTGCTGAATCAATCATACCAAGCATACGATAGATACTTACCAAATTGCCAAAATATTCAGCTTCAGAATCTGCAAGCTCAACGTTTTCTATATCAATTTTTGAGTAGATATCGTAAGCTAATTCAACATTACCATTTTCGCGTTGTATCCCACCTAAACGTAGGTTAGTAACCGTTTTTCTTACCGAATCCTTTGGAGTATAATATTGTAATACGAACTCTGCTGCTTCTATACTCCCTCCAATATCACCTGAAAAATAAAGTATATCTGTCTTATAGTTCAAAGCATTGATAACATTAACTGTATCCGCTTTATTTAATGAAATATTCAACCATTTATTACTATAAGCCAATCCATTTATATAATCTTCCTTTAGCATATAAGCCGCTATCAGATATGAAAAATCGAAACGGGTATGATTATCATTATTTACATAAGGTTCAAGCCATTGAATTGCCAAGTCATACTCACCTCTCATGAGAAGTTCTTTACTTGCTTCAGCTCTAAACTCCTCATTATTTTTTTGAGCAAAAATATTATGTGCTACAAAAAGAAAAATGATCAGAACTGTTCTATTTATCATAGGTTATTCAATATTAAAAACTATAACGAGGCTTTTCAGAATCTCGCTTTGTACTGTATCGCTTATAAAATATAAGCAAGCGTAGGGAGAAAAAATGAGTACCTTAAGTTGCAAAAAAAAGTAATGAAGTAAAAATTATCAACCAAAACAATTATGCTTTTTTTGCATGGAGTATTGGAATTTTAATTTTAGGTACTTACTAAAGGTGGGAAATAAAAAGGTCCGCTTTGAGCGGACCTTTGTTTGTTATTAATATGCTTACAAAAACTTGAAATTTTTACCAGGATAGTATGCCATACCACCTAATTCCTCTTCAATTCTTAGTAATTGATTATACTTTGCAATACGATCTGATCTTGAAGCAGATCCTGTTTTGATTTGTCCTGTATTTAATGCAACTGCTAAATCAGCAATAGTACTGTCTGCGGTTTCACCACTTCGGTGACTCATAACAGATGTATAACTGTTACGTGTTGCCATATTTACAGAATCAATTGTTTCAGAAAGTGTCCCAATTTGGTTCACTTTAATTAGAATTGAATTTGCAATTCCGTTTTGGATTCCTTGTGCTAAACGCTGTGTATTAGTAACGAATAAATCATCTCCAACGATTTGTACTTTATCTCCCACGGCTTCTGTCAACAACTTCCAACCGTCCCAATCATCTTCTGCCAAACCATCTTCAATAGAAACGATAGGATATTTTGCTGTCCAGTCTTTCCAAAAGTCAACCATTTCGCTTGAAGTACGAATGTCTCCAGTAGAATCAAATACGTATTTACCTTCTTTATAAAATTCAGATGATGCTGCATCCAATGCGATATGCACATCTTCGCCTGGACGAAAACCTGCTTTTGTGATTGCTTCTAATACAACCTCAATAGCTTCTTCATTAGAACCTAAGTTCGGTGCAAAACCACCTTCATCACCAACATTGGTGCTGTGTCCTTTTTGCTTTAATACAGCTTTTAATGTGTGGAAAATTTCAGTTCCCATTTGCAAACCTTGACTAAATGTCTCAGCTCCAAACGGCATTACCATAAATTCTTGAATGTCAATTTTATTATCGGCGTGAGAACCACCATTTAAAATATTCATCATTGGAACAGGCAATGTATTTGCTCCTACTCCACCAACATAACGGTATAAAGGCATACCAGTTTCTTGAGCTGCTGCTTTTGCAATGGCTAAAGAAACACCTAATATTGCATTAGCACCTAATTTACTTTTATTAGCCGTACCATCTAAAGAGCGCATGTAATTATCCAAGGCTGCTTGATCCATGATATATTGCCCCTCTAATGCTTCATTAAGCACAGTGTTAACATTATTCACGGCTTTTTGCACACCTTTTCCTAAATAGTACCCTTCATCTCCATCTCTTAACTCTACCGCTTCATGAATTCCTGTTGATGCTCCCGAAGGAACCGCAGCGCGTCCTAATACACCATTTGATGTGTATACATCAACTTCAACAGTTGGATTTCCTCTTGAATCTAAAATTTGTCTGGCACTTACTTTAGCTATGTAACTCATAATTTCGTTTTTTCAATGGACAATTCTCAATGTGTCATGTTATTAAACATTGAGAATTATTAATTGCTTTATCGTTAATTCATGTTTTGTATAAACTGATCAAATAAATATCTTGAATCATGTGGTCCGGCAGAAGCCTCTGGGTGGTATTGTACTGAAAAAACTTTTTTATCTTTCAATCTAATTCCCGCAACAGAATCATCATTCAAATGAATATGAGTTAATTCCACATTATTTGATTGATCAATTGAATCTTTCGATACAACGAATCCGTGATTTTGCGAAGTAACTTCACCTTTACCAGTAATTAAATTCTTAATTGGGTGATTAATTCCACGGTGACCATTATGCATTTTTTCGGTAGTTAAACCTTGACTTAATGCCAAAACTTGGTGTCCTAAACAAATTCCAAAAATTGGAATTTCACTCTCTACCATTTCCTTTACATTTGAAACAACGTTAGACATTGCCGAAGGATCTCCAGGTCCGTTTGATAACATGATGCCATCAGGACTGAAGGTTTTCAAATCTTCTAAGCTAGAATCGACAGGAAAAACTTTTACTTGACATCCTCTTTCTACCAAACAACGAACAATATTCTTTTTTACTCCTAAATCCAATAACGCTACTTTTTTTGCTGCGCTATCTTCACCAACTACGTAAGCTTCTCTTGTACTTACTTTAGATGAAAGTTCTAGGCCTTCCATTGATGGAACTTCTTTTAACTTTTCAGCCAAAGCATTAATGTCCAAAATATCTGACGAGATAATTGCGTTCATTGCTCCTTTATCTCTAATATGACGAACTAGTGCTCTTGTATCTACATCTGAAATTCCTACAACACCATCATCTTCCATGAAGTTTTGTAATGAATCATTTCCAGAATCACGTGAATACATGGAAGAAAACTTTTTAGTCACTAATCCAGCAATTTTAACTGAATCAGACTCAATTTCATCCTCATGCACACCATAGTTTCCTATATGTGCTGTTGTCATTATTAAAATTTGTTTGCAATAAGAGGGATCTGTAAAGACTTCTTGATATCCAGTCATGCCTGTATTAAAGGCTATTTCACCAGTCGTTGTTCCGATTTTTCCAATTCCGCGTCCGTGAAAAACTGTTCCGTCTTCTAATAATAGTACTGCAGGTTGATGCTCCATTCTTTGTCTATTTTCTACAAGCATTTATCGCTTGAGGTTTATCGGAAAGCAAATTTAAGATTAAAAAAAGCACCAAACTAGCAATGTTTATAATTTGTTATAAACGTTAACAAAATTTGATTGAAAATCAGGTTCTTTTTACCGCGTTATTAAAATTTAATATCTAAATCTAACCGAATGCGATCTCCCGTTTCTTTTGAACTATTTACTGATTTCAACTGCTCTACTTTGTAGTAGTTCAATTTTAAGGTGAAATTTTTGCGAATAACATAACCAGCAGTAAAACGAATACCTTGAAAGTTTGTTAACCGCCCATCTTTTGATCCACCCTCCAAATACTC
>CAKZPK010000040.1 GCA_937139035.1 uncultured Crocinitomix sp.
GAACACCCAGAGATTAATTTGGTGAAAATTTATTTGGGTGCATATAAGCAAATTGCTACTTCTGGTGGTGAGCGCTATCCAGATGTGGAGGAAGCTATAAATCAGAATATGAATAAGGGCGCTTTAATATTTAATTATGTTGGACATGGCGGTGAAACGGGCTTGGCTTTAGAGCGTGTAGTATCCATTCCAATGATTCAAAATTGGTCAAATATTGATAATATGCCCATTTTTATTTCTGCAACATGCGAATTCAGTCGGTTTGATGATCCTGGAAGAATTTCCGCAGGGGAAATAACATTGGTTACGCCATATGGTGGAGCCGTCGGCTTACTAACAACAACCAGAGCTGTTTCAATTTATGTGAATGGACTTTTAGTGCGTAATTTATATCAGGAAATTTTTGATGAAGAAGCTGGGGAACCATTAGCATTGGGAGAGATTCTTAGAAGAACTAAAAATGAAACGCTTGGGGATAATCATATGCGTCACTTTGCTTTGTTGGGAGATCCTGCACTTAAGTTAGGAAAAGCAAGTCCAAGAATTATAACTGATGAAATAAATGGGGTGGATATTGAATCAGGTGTAGATACATTAAAGGCCTTGTCTAAAATTACAATTAAGGGACATGTTGAAGATGTTGACGGAACCGTTTTAACAGGGTATAACGGATTGGTATATCCAACTGTGTTTGATAAGTGGAAGGATAAGCAAACGCTCGGGCAAAATAGTGCTGGTATTATAAAAGATTTCAGAGTACAGAATAATATCGTCTATAAAGGAAAATCCACAGTTAAAAATGGCTATTTCTCCTATTCATTTGTTGTACCAAAGGATATTGATTATAGTATTGGGAAAGGAAAATTGAGCTATTATGGCAATACAGATGCCAAGCATAATTATGGATTCGATACAACAGTAGTTGTAGGAGGGATAAATCCAGACGGGCTTGATGATGATACTGGACCTGAAATTGAACTATTCATGAATGATGAGCAGTTTGTTAATGGCGGATTGACAAATGAAAACCCAACATTTATGGCAAATATTCGTGATGAAAATGGAATTAATACAACTGGAAATGGAATAGGGCATGACATCACTTTAATAATTGATGGAAATACTGCAAACCCAATTGTGCTGAATAACTTTTATGAGGCAGACTTGGATACCTACCAAAGCGGAAAAGTCTCTTATTTATTGTCAGACTTAGAAGAAGGACCGCATCAACTTGAATTTAAAGTGTGGGATGTTAATAATAATTCAGCGCAACAAACGTTAGACTTTATAGTTGTAATGGAAGAGGAAATTGGAATTTCACATCTCCTAAATTATCCAAATCCATTTACAACAAATACAGACTTTTATTTTGAACACAATCAGGTCTGTAACTCTTTAAACGTAAAGGTAGAGGTGTTTACCGTTTCAGGTAAATTAGTGAAAACTATAATTGAAACAGTGCATACTTCAGGCTTCCGTAGTGATGGAATTAATTGGGATGGAAGAGACGATTATGGAGATAAATTAGGACGTGGTGTTTATGTTTACAGACTATCAATTGAAACGGAACAAGGTAACAAAGCCGAGAAAATTGAAAAACTTGTAATTCTCTAAGTAAATAGAACGTCCTAAATTAAATTGAGCATAAATTTTTATACTCTTACAATAAACTTTTGATTAATACGTATATTTGAATCAAGTTTAGAGTTAAAGCAAATGTTGTCTACTGCACACTTATAGACAATTAAAGCTCATAAGTGCAGATAAAACAAGAGATTTAACTTAAAAAAACAGCTTAGATAAATGAAAAAAAGTATTGCTTATATCGCATCAGTATTCTTTACAGTTGCAGGTTTTTCACAAACTGTATCGAAAGATGAAACTGAATTTACAATTCAGTTAAATACAATTACAACTGCAGTTCCATTCTTAATTATCGCTCCAGATTCAAGAGCGAGTGCAATGGGTGATGCTGGTGTAGCTACATCCCCAGATCCTAATTCTTTTCACTGGAATACGTCTAAATTGGCGTTTTCAAAAGAAAAATCTGAATTTGGAGTATCTTATTCTCCTTGGTTAAAGCAATTGGTTGATGATATTCACTTATCTTATTTAAGTGGCTATACAAAATTTGGTAAAAACCACACAATTGGTGGATCAATGCGTTATTTCTCTTTAGGTAATATCACCTTTACAGATGAGCAAGGGAACTTAATTCGTGAGTTTAGCCCGAATGAGTTCGAACTTTTAGGAGGGTATGCATTTAAACTATCTGATAGAAGCGCAATTGGTTTTAATGGAAAGTTTGTGTATTCAAATTTAACTGGAGGAATCAATGCTGGAACAACCTCTACAAAAGCTGGTTTAGCTGGAGCGGTTGATTTATCTTACTCTTATTTTAATGAAGATATTGATTTAGGTGGAAGAGATGCAACTTTATCATTCGGTACAAGTATTTCAAATATTGGAAATAAAATGGCTTATACAGTTGAAGCTGATCGTGATTTCTTACCGACTAACTTGCGTTTAGGTACTGCTTTAAAAGTAAAGTTTGATGATTATAACTCTTTAACAACTACGGTTGATTTTAATAAATTATTAGTTCCTACACTGCCAGTTAGAAATGGTGATGGTAAAATCCTTTCAGGTAAACCTAATGATGTTGGTGTAACACTAGGTATGATTCAGTCATTTTATGATGCTCCAGGAAATGTTGTGGTTGATGAGGATGGTGAAGGAATTGTAGAGGATGGTAGTAGATTCAAAGAAGAGTTGAATGAGATTAATATTGGTGGAGGTTTAGAATATTGGTATAGCGACGTTCTTGCAATTCGTGGAGGTTATTTCTATGAGCATAGAGCAAAGGGAGATCGTAAGTATTTCACGTTTGGAGCTGGAATCTATTATAGTGTATTTGGAATTGATGTATCTTATTTAGCAGCGCTAAAAAGAACAAACCCATTAGCTAACACAGTTCGCTTTTCACTTAAATTCAAGTTCGGAAACAACAAAATTGCTAGTGCCGAGTAATTCACAACCTAATTTCAGAATTGGTTCAGGGGTTGATATTCATCAACTAACTCAAGGTCGCAAACTAATCATTGGTGGCGTTCACATTGAGTCTCCTTTCGGAGCCCTTGGACATTCAGATGCAGATGTACTTTTACATGCCATTTGTGATGCCTTGTTAGGTGCAGCAAATTTGCGAGATATAGGTTTTCATTTTCCTGATACCGATCCACGTTATAAAGATGCCGATAGCAAAATTTTGTTGAAAGATACTTTTTCATTGCTTAAAGAGAAAGGATATGCTTTGGGTAATATGGATTGTACAGTTTTGCTAGAAAATCCTAAAGTGAATCCGCATATTCCTGCCATGCAAAAAATAATTGCAGAGATTATGGAATCTTCTATTGATCAAATATCAATTAAAGCTACACGTGGCGAAAAAATGGGGTTTGTCGGTAATGGAGAAGGCATTCAAGCCTTTGCAACTGTTTTGATCTATAAAGATTAGTTCATTTCCAACTCTTCTTACAATAAGTAATATTGTTTTGAGTTTACCCTAATGTAACTCTTAACAATATGAAATCTACCCTTTTATTCTCTTTCAGCGCAATGTTTGTAATAAACAGTTCAGCGCAACTATCTTCAGGAAATACTGAGTTTACAACTCAATTAAATTCAATTACTACGGCCGTTCCGTTTTTACAAATTCCGTCAGATGCCAGATCTGCAGGAATGGGAGATGCTGGTGCAGGAACTTCGCCTGATGCCTATTCACTGCATTGGAATACCTCAAAGTTGGCCTTTTCGGATAAGAAAGTAGAAATTGGAGCTTCGTATTCTCCTTGGCTGCACCAATTGGTTGATGACATTCATTATTTGCATGCTAGTGGTTATACAAAAATTGGTAATCGCCATGTAATAGGAGCTTCTGCTACTTATTTTTCATTAGGGACAGTCAGTATATCAAGTCCAACAGGAGCCTTAATTAGAGAATTTAATCCCAATGAATTTGAGCTTGTTGGGGCTTATGCTTTCAGGCTTTCAAAAAGAAGTGCATTGGGTATTAATGCAAAATATATTTATTCAAACTTAACAGATGGTAGTACGTCTGGAACTGTTGTGACAAAACCGGGTGAGGCTGTTGCCGCAGATGTGTCCTATTCTTATTTTAATGAAGATTTGTCATTAGGGGCATATAATACAAGTTGGAGTTTAGGAATAAACATATCTAACCTAGGAAATAAAATGGCCTACATAACTTCATCAAACCGAGATTTTATTCCCGCAAATTTGAGAATTGGTTCAGCCTATTCTGTCGATATTGATGAGAAGCATAATGTAACAGCTGCACTTGATTTTAATAAGCTTTTGGTTCCAACTTCTCCTATTCGCAATGCAAATGGACAAATTATATCTGGAATAAATAATAACGTGTCCTCAACAATAGGTTTGTATCAATCATTTTATGATGCACCAGGAAATGTATTCGTTAATAGTTCAGGTGCAATTGAAATTGAAAAGAATAGCCGAATAAAAGAAGAATTGAATGAAATAACCATTGGGGGCGGATTAGAATATCAATATAATGATATGGTAACAGTTCGCGGAGGTTATTTTTATGAGCATAGATCTAAAGGAGATCGTAAATACTTTACTTTTGGTGCAGGAGTGCAATACAGTGTTGTCGGAATGGATGTATCATATTTGGCAGCCTTAAAACGAACAAACCCAATGGCAAATACAGTTCGCTTTTCACTTAATTTTGCCATTTAGTTAGTCAGCTCCACTAACGGTAACTTCAAACACAACCATTTCGCTATTTCCTTTTTCATCAATTATGGTCAAGCGGTGCTTACCAGTCGACGGCATATATTTCATTTGATGAATCCCCTTTGTTGTTCCAATAAATGAATTGTCCAAATGCCAATAAAGGTTTATTTTTTCATTGATATGTGTTGCTTCAAAAAAGATGGCCTCATTCACTTCTTCAAAGTTTAACGGAATAAAAATTTGACTGTTTGATTTAGGATAGATTACCGCCAAGTCTTTTTCACCAACTGTGTTTGCACAACCTTCATAATAGGCAGGGGGCTTTTTATAATTGGGATCGTGATTCTTATAAAAGTACTCTGCAACTGCAGGCAATGTAAACCACGATTTCTTTTTGGCAAATGACATATTATAGCAGGAGGAATTAACCTGACGTGTACCAGTACTGTCTAAAAATAAAAACTGATGATAATGGCAAGCAGGTGTATTTAGGGTTTGTTTGGGGATATACTTTTCCTGCGTTTGGTCGCATGCTTCACTTGCTCGATAACCTGATTTATTGCAAATTTCAACCAATTGCATTTCATCATAAGGTTGATAAAACCAGTCGGATTGTGGTAGTCCTGAAAAAACATCAAAGAGTATTGGGGCGGCGGCTTCGCGTCCAATCAACCCAGGTCTTCCTTCGCCATCTGCATTTCCTACCCAAACACCTACTACGTATTTGGAGTTTGTGCCTACGGCCCAAGCATCCCTGAATCCAAAACTTGTTCCTGTTTTCCACGCAATTTGCTGAGAAGTTTCAAAAAGTTCCCAATTAATGTCATCCTCTGGGCGTTGCACTTCTCGCATGGCTTGAAAAGTGAACCAGCTTGAGGCGGCGCTAAATACAGGTCGCTCTTCAGGGTGATTTTCTTCAGCTAGCAAATAACTTGCTCGTCTATTAACACCCAGCCCCATTTCTGGGTATCTATTCAAACTTCTGGCCATTAAACCATAGGCAGAAACTAAGTCCCAAAGGTTTGTTTCTGCACCGCCAAGTATCAATGAAAGGCCGTAATGTTGCGGTGTGTTTTTAATTGTCGTAAATCCTAGTTTCTGTAACGAATAATGAAATTTTTCAACACCAAACTTGGTCAATAATCGCACCATAGGTACGTTTAATGAGCGGGCTAATGCATTATCTATTTTTACTATTCCATCATATTTTAAATTATAGTTTTTAGGAGAATAGCCCGACATAACGGTTGGAATGTCTTGTACAACCATTTCGGGAGTAATGCTACCATTTTCTAGCAAAGATGCATATAGAAATGGTTTTATAATGCTGCCTGTGCTTCTAGGCGCCATTATTATGTCTACGTCACTACCGTGTTCGGTGGCAACATTAGGAACATTTCCTGTATAGGCCAATACTTTGCCAGTTTCAACATCCATTACTAAAACAGCTGCATTATGTATTTCGTTTTCACTCAAGCTTCCATGGTGAAACTGAACGATATTGTTGACTCTTTCTTGGATCGATATATCAATTGAGGATTGAACAACTTGTCCTTTAAGTCCGTCTTTTATTACGCGAGTTAATAAGTGAGGAGCAATTCTTGGAATTGGGTGCGGTTTTTCAGGGAGTTCTTCAAGTTTTGATAAAACCCAGGTTATAGAATCTATTTCCTCAACTTCGTAAAGGCGGTCAAGTAATCGGTTTCGTTTAGCTATTAGTAGGTCTCTGTTTTTTCCAGGGTGCATTAAAGATGGAGCATTGGGAAGAACGGCGAGTGTTGCTGTTTCTGCCCAAGACAATTGTTCTGCTGGGCGACCAAAATAACGCCATGCTGCTGCATCTAATCCTACAACGTTGCCACCCATTGGTGCGTTTGATGCGTATAGGGCTAAAATTTCAGCTTTATTATAGCGCCATTCAGCTCGGGTTGCCCAAAATATCTCTACTACCTTTTGCCAAACTGTTCGCGACTTCCCTTTTCTACTCATGCGCATTAGTTGCATGGTTATCGTACTGCCACCACTCACTTTTTCTCCTGATGATAAGTTTTGATAGGTGGCTCTAGCAAGTCCTTTTATACTAACCCCCCAATGCGATTTGAAACTACGGTCCTCAAATTGAATGATTGCTTTTTCAAATTTTTCAGGTACTTCAGGATTATAAGGAAATCGCCATTGCCCATCTTCAGCGATAGATGCTGCAAGTAAGTTTCCTTCTTTGTCTAGAAGCACTGTGCTTGTTGGGTCTTCAAATAGCACTTTGGGTAAACAGAAAAACCAAATTAAAAACAGAATCAGTCCAAGTGAAGAAAGTATATATTTATACTTCTGAATAAACCGTAAAATTCGTTTTCCTATTTTTTTTATCCGTTTCAAATCTTATCTTTATACAAGTTAGATATTCTCAGTTATTTAGTGTTTAACATATGCATTTGTTATTTCTAAAGCACAATTGGAAGAGCTAAACTAGTTAAATTAATTTCAATAATAAAACAACTTTTATTATCCGCTTTGCCCCAGCATTTATGCGACAGATTACTCGTAAAATCAAATTGTTTAGTGTTGTTTTTTGCATCTCAACCATTCTTGGCGTAGTTGGCTATGGTCAAGCGTATAATTTCGATTATTTATCAATTCAGGAAGGATTGCCGCAGTCGCAAGCTTTTTGCATCATGTTTGATTCAGATCAATATGCTTGGATTGGGACACAAGGTGGAGGATTGTGTCGGTATGATGGTGAAAACTATACCTATTATACCAAAAATGATTCACTAATTTCTAATCGAATTTATAAAACTAAAGAAATAGATGGTAGTATTTGGGTAGGGCAAAAAGGAGGTGTTTCGCAATTAAGTTTGAAAGGAGAGTTTCAATCAAACTATCGTCTAAGTAGTAACTCCATTATCATAAGTGATATTATCAATTTTAATGGGGAGTATCTTTTTGCATCTAATAATGGGGTGTACCATCTTTCGGGAAATAGTTTGGAGGTTGTTACTGATAACCCAAATATAATTGGAGCAAATATTCATAGTTTTTTCCTAACGAATGAAGATGACCTTTGGCTTTGTACTGATGTAGGGTTGTTGAGTTATGATGACGTTTTTGGTAAGTTGTCAAAAGCAAAAGGATTAAGTACTCCACATGTTGAATGTGCTGTTGAGTTTAAAAATGAGTGGGTTATTGGAACTTATGAGGGGGGATTAAATTTTTATAATAAATCTAGTATCTACCGAAAAGAGGAGTTTGCTGAACTGGATGACAAAATTATATTAAGTCTTTTTGTTTCTGGAGAAAATGAATTGTGGATTGGGACTATGAATAATGGTGTTTATGTGCATAATTCAAAGGATGGTGTTTTAAGAAATTTTAGAACAAGCAATGGATTGTCTGGTAATCATATTAAGGCAATTGTTGCTGATTATTGGGATAATATTTGGATTGGAACAAGTGGAGGAGGAGTGTCTGTATTTCAAAATAGTCCTTTCATAAAATATAATAGTGCTTCTGGTTTAAATGGAGATTATGTTTTTTCTGTTTTGAATGATTCTCGTGAAAACCTGTGGTTGGGAACAGAAGGAATGGGAGTTATGCGAATTAATGATACTTCTAAAGTTTTGTTTGATGAAGAATCTGGATTTTATTCTGAAAAAGTAAAGAGTATATATGAAGATTCTAAGGGATATGTTTGGTTTGGAACAGAAGGTAAAGGAGTAGGGGTGTATAATCCTTATGATGGAAAAGATACGATTTATTCATTTTTTAATACAAAAGGATTAAGAGGGAATTGGGTTAAATGTTTTACAGAGAATCGATCAACAGGACAAGTGTATATAGGAACTACTGATGGAGGAATCTTTTCTGTGGTTAGAGGGCGCGGAGGAAATCCTATCAACTCCTTTAAATTGATTGAAACAGAAAATGGGAAAGCCCCAAAACATATAACCGCCTTGCATTATGAAAACGCTCAACTATGGTTTGCAAATGACAATGGTAAGTATGGATTTATTGAAGATAAGCAAATAACCATTTTTAATGAACCGGGGAAGAGCTTCCGCAATATTGTAGCAAAGGATAATGTTTTCTGGATTGGTTCAAAAGATAACGGGATCATGCGTTTGGAAATGGTCGAAGATTCTATAAGCAATAAGGAGTGGATGAATTCCAATGTTGGGGCAGGAATTCAGTCAAATAATATTTATCAATTAGTATATCACAATAATCAATTGTGGATTGGTACAGAAAAAGGGTTGGATCGTTTGGATCTTGATTCCAATAACCGCCGAACAAGCTATGAACATTTTGGTTATGAAGAAGGGTTTGAAGGAGTTGAAACAAACATTAATGCTGGAAATGTTGATCAGGAAGGTAATTTGTGGTTTGGTACCGTTGATGGGCTGTATGTTTATAAAGGGCGTGACCCAAATCAATCTCAAAGAAAACCACCAGTTTTAAAATTAAACGATTTTCAAATTGTATTTGAATCAATAGAGAATACAAAATATGCTAACGCTTTTCATGAAGGTGAAATCGCAGGAGAATTAATTCTGCCCTATAATGAGAATCATATTAGTTTTCAATTCAATGCTATTCATTATTCTTTTGCTAATAATATAAGGTATAGATGGAAGCTAGAAGGAGTGGATCCGGATTGGACGCCGAGTACTACTATTAACGTTGCTACTTATCCCAATCTTTTGCCCGGTGAATATGTGTTTAATGTGCAATCAGCCATTGATGAAAATTGGGAGCAAGATCCCATTCAAATAGTATTTATAATTGATCAACCTTATTGGGAGAAGTTTTGGTTTAAATTTGCTTACTATAGTTTGGCTGTTGTTCTGTTGATCATAATTGTATTAGCAATTCTAGTGCGACAAAGACGTAAAAGTAAAGCGCTAAATGAAAAACTTAAACTAGAAAAAAACTTGTTAGAGCTTGAGCAAAAAGCACTGCGTTTGCAAATGAATCCACATTTCATTTTTAATGTCCTCAACTCCATTCATAATTTAATTATTCTAAATGATTCTGATAAGGCGCGGTACGCTTTGTCTAAATTCTCCAAACTAATGCGTCAAGTATTAGAAAATTCGCGCGAAAAATTTATTTCTATTGATGATGAGGTAGAAACATTACAGAATTATGTCCAGTTAGAGCGTTTAACTGCAAATGCTAATATTGATCTAGAATTTGATTTTGCAGATGACTTAGATACGGCTGAAGAGATTTTACCCCCATTAATGATCCAACCTTTTGTTGAAAATGCAATCGTCCATGGTTTAAAAGGCGCGGATCGAAAAGGTGAAATTTTAGTTTCATTTAAATGGATTGGCGAAAATATATTGGAGTGTGCAATCAGTGATAACGGAATTGGTAGAAAAAAAGCAAACGAGATCAAAGCGCAACAAGCTACTTATCATAAGTCCACGGCACTACAAGTAGCACAAGAGAGGTTGGCAAACCTAAATCAAGAGACTTCTTTTATTCCTTTTGAAATTTTAGACCTAAAGGGTAATGAAGGGCAGTCTGCCGGTACAAAAGTTATTATAAGAGTTTTAGTTTAGCAAGCGCTACATAACAATCATTCAGTTTAAGACCTATAGTTATAAGGTGATTTTGTATTTGCTTGAAAACCATTGTGTAATAAGTGGTTTTTAATCTTTTTTCCTCACAAAAAGTTAAGTTTTCCCCTTTATATGGTCTGTTTTCCTCACGGACCAGTCATTATACCTTGTTTTTTGCAAATTGGAGTTAACGCTTTTAAATAATTAAGGTGGTCTCCGAAAAACCCAAATAGAGTAGGAAAAATTAAATATTTATAATTATGAAAAAGAGTTTTTTATTATTTGCATTAATCCTTTGTTTTTCAGTTGGATATGCACAAGCCGATAAGTTGACAGTTAGAAACACAACTGGGTTTACACTTGTTGTTTCTGCCTTTGCTGCAGATAATGGTTGTTCACCGCAGGTTTCATCTTCGTCAGGGCCAATAACAATTGCTCCAGGAGCGATTGCAACCTTTTTCTTGCCAGCGGTACCAGCTACTAATTGGAGTATGATCCGAGTTTCTCCTGCTCCAGGAATGGTAGGCGTTGGTGGCAGATTTGTTAGCGGCTGTGTTACTGGTTGCGGATCGAGTTCAGCTAGTCCGTTAATTGTAACATGGTTGTCATGTACTGAAGTTGGATTGTCAATTTAATAGAGACAGTTTAATGCATCCGCATTGTTTGTAACAAGCATTATGGAATTTAGGTCTGGTCAAAAATGATTCGCTTTAAAGCAGTGCTTATTTTTGATCAGATTTTTATAAACCCAATCCCTCTAATTATTAAGAGTATCAGCAATGGTTAATCTAGGATTTCTAACTTAGCAAACTTTAATAGTAATTGCTTATTACCTGCTTTAGGGAAAAATACAGTTGCTTTCGTAGGAGGGGATCCCTCTAGTCCAACAACCTTTCCTTTACCAAACCTTTCATGTACTACATTGTAACCTACTTTTAAATCAAGTTCTTGGGCAGTAGATCCTTTTGCAGGTTTTTTAGGTTTAGCCTCATCAACAGGAGTTAGCCTTCTACGGTCAGAGAATAGAGGTTTTTTACTTCCTAGTTTTCGTTCCATGTTAAATTGATTCATAGAACGCCCACCACCCATGCTATTCATCCGTGGTTGATTTAGCATCTCTAAATGGTTTGGATCTATTTCTTCAATAAATCGACTTGGTTCACTGGTCACAATATTTCCCCATCTAAACCTACTTGATGCATAGGACAAAGTGGCTTGTTTTTCTGCACGTGTTAATGCTACGTAAAACAGTCTTCGCTCTTCTTCTAATTCTGATCTAGAATTCAGGGCTAATTGTGATGGGAATAAATTTTCTTCTAGTCCAACAATATATACATATGGAAACTCAAGTCCTTTCGAAGCATGAATTGTCATTAACGTGATTTTATCTTTATCTTCTTCTTTGTCTTGGTCAGCATCTGTCAATAGTGCTACGTCAACCATGAAATCACTTAAAAAGGCAGTTTCTCCTTCGCTAATTGTTTCTGTAAATTCTTTAATACCTGACAATAGTGCCTGTATGTTTTCATGACGTGACACTCCTTCAGGAGATTTGTCGTCATATAAGTCTTTTAAAATCCCAGAGCTTTTAGCTATGCTCTCGGCCAATGAATAGGCATCTATCTTTTCTAGTTGAACAGCATAACTATTAATAGAGGTAACAAATGCATTTAATTTTGTTTTTGCGCCAGATGGAATTCCGCTTGGGTATTTTTGAGGCTCTGAAATTACTTCCCATAAACTTACACTATGTTGCGAAGCAGTAATGATAATTTTTTCAATGGTGGTTTTTCCAATTCCTCTTTTTGGGTAATTAATTACACGTTTTAAAGCTTCTTCATCAGTTGGATTTGCTGTAAGACGAAAATAGGCAAGTAAATCTTTAATCTCTTTTCGTTGGTAAAAGGATAAACCACCATAGATCTTATAAGGAAGGTTCAATTTTCTTAAAGATTCCTCAAACGATCTTGATTGTGCATTTGTTCTATAGAGAATCGCAAAATCGGAATTTGCAGCGCCGTCATGATTCTTGGCTTCAAAAATCATATTGCTAATAGCTTTCCCCTCTTCATTGTCGGTCAATGATCGTAATACCTTTATTTTGTTACCTTCTGTATTGTCGGTCCAAACAGTTTTTTGTATTTGATCCTTGTTTTTAGCAATAACACTGTTCGCTGCATTAACAATTGTTTTAGTACTACGGTAGTTTTGTTCTAGTTTAAAAACCTTGTGGTCTTTATAGTCATTTTTAAAATTGAGTATATTCTCAATATTCGCCCCGCGGAATGAATAAATACTTTGAGCATCATCCCCAACTACACAAATATTAGTGTATGCTGCAGCTAGTTTTTTAACAATTAAATATTGAGAGTAGTTTGTATCCTGATACTCATCTACCAAGACATATTTAAATTTATGTTGGTAATAATGTAAAACATCTGCATGGTCTCTCAATAGTATATTGGTCTTAAACAATAAGTCATCAAAATCCATTGCGCCCGCCATAAAACAGCGCTTTTCATATGCACGATATACTTCAAATAGTCTTGGTTTACCACTCA
>CAKZPK010000041.1 GCA_937139035.1 uncultured Crocinitomix sp.
GTACGTTAATCAACCCGATCCAATATTTTTATCAGAATTTGGATTTGAACATTCCTATTGTCGTTTGTTCGGGTATCAAAATGGGAATGGAGTTGTATTTGGTGCTGCTTCAGGAGGAACTCCAGACTATTCTTACCAATGGAAAAACACTGAGACGGGCGATATTGAAGACAACACAACCTGGGGAGGACTCAACCCAGGCAATTATGAGCTAACCGTAACAGACCAAAAGGGATGTATTTTGACACAATCTCTATTTTTAGATTCACTCAATCCAATTGCTGACTTTACTGTTAATTCGGATCAGTTGAATAGTAGCTGTCAAGGAACTGCCCCAATTGATGTTGTTTTTGAAAATAATTCAAAAAACTTCTCTCAATTGGGAAGCACATTTGGAGACACAACATTTTTCTGGAATTTAAATTCCCCCATAAATGACTGGGAAATAAGTCACGATTGGTATGAGACATTTGATACCATTTATTATGCACATGGACAAAGTTATGATATAAAAGTTTGCCTAGTTGCCTTCAATAAAAATGGTTGCTCAGATACAACACACAAGATCATAACCATCTACGAACCTATCAAATTTGAAGAAATAAACATTTTTTCTCCAAATGGTGATGACAGGAATGATCTTTTTACTTTTAACTTTAAATCTTCATCCATTAAAGAGTTCAGCTGCGTAATTGTTGACCGCTGGGGAGTTATAGTTAACCAGCTTAACAACATTTCTCAAGAATGGGATGGAACTAATAAAAATGGATTCAAATGTACCAATGGCGTGTATTTCTATTCTTATCAGGCAATAACTGACAATGGTACTATCTTAAACGGACAGGGAACAATTCAAATAGTTGGTTTTTATTAAAACCTGCTTGAATTATTTCTATTTTATCATAAATCGAAAAAAATATAGTTG
Source organism: uncultured Crocinitomix sp. (assembly GCA_937139035.1). GTDB lineage: Bacteria > Bacteroidota > Bacteroidia > Flavobacteriales_D > Crocinitomicaceae > Crocinitomix. The sequence continues at coordinate 926 of CAKZPK010000041.1, forward strand.
CGGCACAAATGGGTCAATGAAACTAGCTGTTTTACAAAAATTGAACTATATACAACGTCTGCTATTACATCTCCTGTTTTCGGTACTGACTTGTTTGGTGGGACTGTTGGCGTAATGCTGTCACCCTCGTCGGATTTGTCCCTGATCAATTGCAGTAGTCATTACTTGTCTAACCATGCTATATTCAACTTGATTTAAGTCAATCAAAAAAAGCGGCCCTAACAAAAAGTCACGGCCGCTTTAAACCTAAAAGGTTCCGTCAACCCCTATCCGGCCTTTTTTGGGTTTATTAATAATATTTCGTTCACTTGTATTTCTGTTACTCGGCGATTTCCGCCGCCGTTGTCCTGATAAATTCTATTAACTAATTTTCCGTCAACAGCCAATAATTGACCTTTCTTAACGAACTTTTCAATGAGCTCGGCTTTCTTTCCCCAAGCGATAATCTGGTGCCATTGCGTCAATGTCTTTTTTCCGTTCACTTCTTTAATTGTTTCATTAGTGGCTAGAGAGAACTTGGCTAGTTTCACTCCGTTTTCAAATGTTCTGATTGTTGGGTTAATTCCAGTTCTTCCGATTAAATTGACTGCATTTTGTAATTTGTTCATGATCTTAAATATTATGATTAATAAATTATGGTAACCTTTCTGCTATTAGCAGCTTTTAATTGGTCTAAATGTCACGTATCATAACTATTTGCTCGATACGCAACACTTAGCCAACTCCTCTACTTCTGCCCTTCTTCTTTTCTACCTAAAAGCAAAATCTCATTAATTTGCACTTCTGTTTTCACTCGCTTTTCTCCTTCTTTTGTCTCATATGTTCGGGTCACTAATTTTCCTTCAATAGCAATCTCTTGCCCCTTTGTCACAAATTTCTCTATAATTTCTGCCTGATTATTCCACGCAATTGCATTATGCCAATTCACAGATTCTACTTTTTCACCTTGTGGTGTCTTATATACTTCATTAGTTGCTAATCTTATTTTTGCCAGTTTTTTTCCATTTTCAAATGCAATGATTTCTGGAGTTTGTCCTAAATTTCCTATTAATTGTACTTTGTTTCTTAACGTGTTCATAATGTTTAATTTTAAAATGTATGTTAATGATTACTGTCGTTGTTTGTTATCGACACTGCAAAGGAATGACAAGTAGAAAAGTTTAATCGTATTATAAATGTTTGTAAACGAATAAAATACATTTGTAAATGATTTTAAGCCTAATTATCAAGCAATTAAATCAACTCCTTTATAATCATTTTTTTATGAAATTTCTTGATGACGATTCGATTTATAAGCTCAGACTCAAATGAAAATTCAAAATATTGCTCGATAATCTTTAAAATTTCAAGTAAATCGTTTTAATTAAGACTAGATTGGATTATGGCAATAGAAATGGGCAAGGGATAAATAATTGAATCGTAATTTTCATTAAATTCGAATGCAGTACCATAAGGTTCTAAAAAATAAGTCGTAGCTAAATCAATATAAAGCATGAAAACAATAATTCAAACACCTACCCCCAATTATGAGCTGAGTTGTAATTTTTATAAAAAGATTGGTTATGCTATCGACAAAATAGAAGGGAAGACATATCTTCACTCAAAAGGAGTTACAATAGAATTGAACGAAGATCGATTTAGTCGAGCAGGTTTAAAATGCTTTGGTAACAATTGGACACAGTTTTTAATTGATTGTGGTTTAATGCCGAATGCAACAAAAACGCCCAATGGATTTTTAATAACTTCCCCATGCGGCTGCCCTATTTACTTAGAGGATATGCCTAAACAAATTCCACAAAGTGAACAAACGCCTTTAATAGGTAATTTTGCCGGCTTTTCTCTAGAAACAAATCAAATGGAGGAATCTAGTCAATTTTGGGCTCTGTTTGGGTATAAACAGACTATGGGTAATATTGATCAAGGTTGGCTTGCGCTTTCAAATGATGAAGGTTTCTCAATTAGTTTAATGAAATATCAATGTTGCCCGCATATCTTTTTGAACCCCTCACTTTCATACTTTAATGGCACTGATAATCTGTCTATTATTAAACAGGTGAAAGAGGCTGGAATCGCAATTACAGAGGAGATTACGCATTTTAATCCGGAAGGAATTGTCGACAATATTATTATACAAGATCCAGCCGGTTTAGGCTTTTTTATTTTTAGTGATTGATGCTGTTTCTTACATAAAAACAACAACAACAATGAAATATAGTTGTTAAAAAGTCAGTACCTCATTTATTAATAGTACATTTACGCTTTAATATTATTTTTATTACAATGAAAAACGGAACAGTAAAATTCTTCAATGAATCAAAAGGATTTGGATTTATCACAGACGACGCGGACAATCAAGAGTACTTTGTACACGTAACTGGATTGATCGACGAAATCAACGAAGGCGACAAAGTTGAATTCGATTTAAAAGATGGTAGAAAAGGACTAAACGCAGTAGACGTTAAAGTAATTTAATCAATACTAGCAATCTTATTAAAAAGTCTTAACTTAAATGTTAAGACTTTTTTTTTGTCCATTTTCTAGATTCTAATAATTGAATTGTTAGTAGGGGGAAAGGTTTCCTTAACCGAAAGTATAGTGTAAACCAATCGACCTCATATGAAAATAACCACTACTTCATTATTACTCTTATTTGTTTTATTTCAACATTCTGCCTCTGCCCAACTAGCTAAAGGCGATAGAATATTCGCATGGCAGGTTGACGCTGCTGAAAATGACGATTATAACGCCGCGTTTGCATTTGCCGCAGATGCCTGTCAAGAATCAACCCATATGTCATTAACATGGTCTGGCTTAGAACCTGATGCCGGAGAATTTGACCATGACTTCATTGCTTCTCGATTAGATATTGCAAATCTTTATTACTCAATCAACGACGTAATGGTTGAAATGCAGGTTTCCGTGACCAATATCGCAATAAAAGAAGTTCCTGCCGACTTAGACCCCATCCCCTTTGACGACCCTGCTATGATAGCTCGTTTTAAAATTGCATTAGACACCATTTTTCAACACATACCAGATATTGAATTAGCTGCATTGAACATTGGTAATGAAAGTGATATCTTATTTGGAACGGATGAAAGCATGTACACTGCCTTTAAAACATTTCTAGATTCCATTGTCCCTTATGCCAAGGATACTTACTTTGATTTATATGGAAAAGAATTAAAAGTCGGAACGACATTAACTTTAGGAGGTTTAACAAGTCCCGAAAAATCAGCTTATTGCCAAATGATGAATGAAGGATTAGATATTGTTACGGTAACTTACTATCCATTAGCACCTGACTTTACTATGGAATTGCCAACTGTTGTAGCAGATCATTTTGATGAATTAGTTGCGTTATACCCTTCCGTTGACCAGCCCATATATTTTGCGGAGTGCGGTTACGCCTCAAGCGAGACATGTAATAGTTCTGAAGATTTACAAGCCGAGTTCTTTTCCGCCGTTTTTAATGCTTGGGATGAGCATTATGATAACATAAAATATCTCACAGTTTTCAAATCTACAGATTGGTCATTCGAAGATGTTGAATTTTTCGAAGAGTACCTTGGAATTGACGATCCCATTTTTTTAGAATACCTAAGAACACTGGGAGTTCGTACGTGGGATGGAGATGGAACTAATAAATTAGCCTACGAAGTAATTTTATGTGAATTAGAAGCAAGGGACTGGTGTGACGTAGAATGTGCTTTAAGTAATCTTTCAACTTTAGCCGCGCCTAGCTCCATTCAATTATACCCAAATCCAACGAATGAGGTATTGAACATTATCTCGAAAACTCAGGTTAAGGAATTAACCATCTATAATTCCAGAGGAGAATCTATCCTCACAACAAATGAAACAAGCATAAACCTTAAAGACTCTCCTGCAGGTATATATTTAGTGTATATCACAATGAGTGATAATACAACACAAAGTCTGAAATTTGCAAAGCAATAACCCTATTACATTACTGAACTATTGGTCGAAAATTGTTGCCACTTGAGCGATATTTTCCCTAAAATTCTACCCTTGCTTAAAAATTATGTTGATATTTAAGTGAAATGAACAACTAGGTACCCTCCCACAAAGTATCAACCTAACACTCTCATTAGGTAATTGATACACCTGAAAAAGTAACGTAATTTAAACTAAAATATAAGTCTATGAAAAAGTTAATGGCAGAGTTTATTGGAACAATGTGGTTAGTAATCGGGGGGTGTGGAAGTGCCTACTTCGCATGTAATTACCCAGATGCAGGAATTGGTTTTCTGGGAGTATCACTAGCATTCGGTTTGACCGTAGTTACTATGGCTTATGCCATTGGACATATTTCAGGTTGTCACCTTAACCCAGCAGTTTCTATTGGTTTATGGGCAGGTGGAAGATTTGATGCGAAAGAATTGCCAGGATATATAGGCGCACAATTATGCGGTGGTATTGCAGGTGCAGGGATACTTTATTTAATCGCAAGTGGCGCTCCCAATTTTGAAGGTGTAGGCAATTTTGCAGCAAATGGATATGCTGAAGGTTCTCCAGGAGGTTTTAGCATGATGTCTGCCCTAGTGATTGAAGTTGTGATGACTTTTATGTTTTTAATTATCATTTTAGGATCAACTCATTCTAAAGCACCAAAATATTTAGCAGGACTTGCAATTGGTTTAGGATTAACCCTTATCCACTTAATCAGTATTCCTGTTACTAATACTTCTGTGAACCCTGCTCGTAGTACAAGTCAAGCTATATTTTCAGAAAGCGATTGGGCCATGGGTCAATTATGGTTATTCTGGGTAGCACCAATTGTTGGAGCTATTCTTGCTGGAATTGTTTACAAAAACATGTCTCCGGAAGGAAAATAACAAGATAAAATTTTGATGAACCGAGTAAGAACGTATTCTTACTCGGTTTTTTTGTTTCATTAATTCATGATGATTACATTTGAATAAAAACATTCAAGTCAAATTTCAACATATCGTAAATAAATTGGCAGGTGCCGAACGATTCAATGTTTATTGTGAAAAACATTTGACGATAATCCCCAGCAGAAAAGGAATAAAAAAAGCCATAAAAAAGGGAGAATTACGCTTAAACGGTGAGGTTGTTGAAGGTGGCAGATGGTTGAAAGAAAAAGATATCATTACCCTTGTAGATTTAGAGTTAAACCCTCCTAAAACTTATCACAAAAAACTAGAGGTGCATTATGAAGATGAAGATCTTGCGATAATAATTAAACCTGCAGGAATAAGTGTGAGTGGCAACCAATTTAAGACGATTCAAAACGCCTTGCAACATAATTTGCGTCCTTCAATAAAACAAGATGCTCTCCCCTGGCCCTTACCCGTTCACCGCTTGGATAATCAAACCTCAGGGTTATTAATTATTGCTAAAACTAAAACAAGTAGAGTTCGATTGGGGCAAGCTTTCGAACATAAAACAATTCATAAAAAGTATCATGCGCTAGTTATTGGAAAAACACCTTATTCTGGTCGTATTCAGGTTCCAATTGATGACAAAAAATCTGCATCAACTTACCGCACAATTAAAACATTACCTTCTCTCAAAAATGAATTTTTAAGCTTAGTTGAACTAAGTCCTGAAACAGGCAGAACGCACCAACTACGAATTCATTGTGCGCATATGGGGCACCCTATATTGGGCGACAAACTTTATGGAAAAGCAGACTTGATTCTAAAACACAAAGGATTGTTTTTATGTGCAACTAGTCTTCGTTTTAATCATCCTATAACGGATGAAAATCTTGAATTTAATATTTCTGCCCCGAATAAATTTGAAACTAGAATGCTAAATGAAGCTCGGCGGTTCGCAATTAAAACAACTTAAACTGTCCCTAAACGTCTGCAGAAAAAAGCTATACTTTCACGAATAATAATCGGTGCTAAACAAGTTGGTTCTATCTATTACTTTGAGCTAGATTTGAATAAAAACCACTGCATGAACAAACTAATTTATTTTCTATTATCGATAATACTAATTAGCGCTTGCAATACACCTACTTCACCAGAGAATCAGTCCCCAAACGCAATACCTATTGACTCAGTGGTCTTATCAGAAATTGACACAACCACAATAGATACTTTAGCATCTACAGTAAACATAGAGGAAACACTGCAACTAACCAATTTGAATGAAAATAGTTCTTTGGAAAGCTATATTAATTACTTGCATGAAAAAATGGAAAATGTAAGCAATCCAATTATTGCAACCTATGAAGGAACTGATTTCGGTGATTATTTTCACCTTTCTTTTAGAGGCCCAAACGAATTGTATTTAGATTTTGCAGATGGGAATAATGACTTTGGAAAATATGAATTATATGATTCGTTAACATTTGAAGAAAATAAAAAATATGTTGGCAAAGCCTTTGAGATTCATTGGGAATATAAAATTTCCACTTTTGCGTGTTGTGAAGGAGAGATGGAAGCCGTAACAGCCAAAGTCCCCTCAATTGTTGAACTAAAACTGATTGAATAATGACATTTTTATCTCTCATAATTTTAAGTTTACTAGCGTCTACAAGTAATTGGGCGCAAGAACATGATTATCAAGAAATCGACACAAACCTAGTTTCTGATTGGATTGAAAAATATCCGCGTCCATACGCTGGCGTGTACTTATTTGGAGATTCTGAATCGGAATCGTCATTAGTAATTCTATATGCTAAAAGCACTTTAGTTGTTCAAATAAGTTGGGGAGAGTGGAATGAAGAAGCTAACGAATTTTATACCCACTACGAAACCTTAACTAATGTAACCATTAACAATGGGCAATTTAAGTCAGACCAATATGCAGGTTCTTTTGTCAATTATTTAGATGAAGAAACAAAGCGAAAGGGTTTACGCATAAATAATCCATGGACAGCAGGAATCAATGACGGAGTTTGGGAATTGGGCTTAAAAAGCATGCATCCTTTCCAATGCAAGGGAAAATATCCAAAAGCAACAACAAACTATCTCTATCAATCTAATTTGAATAAAACGTCTCGCCAAGAATTAAAAATTATGCGAAATGAAATCTACGCAAGGTATGGTTACACTTTCAGAACTGGAGGCGAAATGGATAAATATTTTAGAGCCACTGATTGGTATAAACCACAACATAAAAATGTTGATGCCTACATCACCTCAATTGAAAAGAAAAACATTGCATTAATACAAGCTACGGAAAAATTGGCCGCATCAGATTAAGTATAATTCGCTAAAAATTGTCTGTTCCTAAACGAAAACCGTCCGTTCCTAAAAATCACATCCGTTAAAACACCTATTTACCCTACATTGCAGTAGTAATTCAAACCTCCCACCTAACAAATTAGCATATAAAGCCTTGTCTCCATGACAAGGTTTTTGTTTTTTAGAACAAATCTTACTCCCCCATTGTTATATTTAAACAGTTGAATTAAAACACATCCAATAATGGCATTCTATCAAAAAGAAGTAAGTCAAATAATAAATGGTAGTTTAAATGATGTTTGGGATTTTATCTCTTCACCTAAAAACTTAAAGGAAATAACACCTGACCATATGGGTTTTGATATTACATCTAAAAACGCACCTGAAAAAATGTACCCTGGTTTAGTTATTAGTTATAAAGTAAAACCCGTAGCTAATATCAAAACAACTTGGGTAACCGAAATCACCCAAGTAAGTGACAAGAAATATTTTGTAGATGAACAGCGCATTGGTCCCTATAAAATGTGGCACCACCAGCACATTATTGAACCAATGGAAAATGGATGTGTATTAATGAAGGACATTATAAGCTATAGTCCACCCTTTGGTTTTTTAGGAGCTATTGCTAATCAGCTTTTAATTAAGAAAAAACTTGATGAGATTTTTGAATATAGAAGGATCGCTTTAGAAAAAAGATTTCCTCCGAATTTAGATTAACCTTTCTAGATTTCTAAAGGTTTATTGCTAATTGCAGACCTTTTAATCTCCAATTTATTACCTTCTGTTAAGATCAATTCTACCCATCCTATATAATAACAGTCTCCCTCCAATTTTCGAAAAGTTAAGTATGTCTTAATATCAGAAGGAATAGGATTACAAGTTGGTGCTATTACAGTGTCACGCGCCGAAAGATTTTCGTCATCATCAAAAAAATGTTTTCTAAAATGTGACCCCGAATTCGCCAACATTAATTCTGAACTAAGGTTCCCCCAATTTAATTCGTCCAAATTAATTGGATCACACTCCAGAAACGCCTGAGGATTATTGAGCTCATTTTTATAATAAACACCTCCATCACTATTACAGTTATAAGTTGTCACTTCATAATACCAAGGACCTGGACCAGTATTTGAAACGAAACCTTCATGAGAATAACGCACACCTGACCCTGCAATTTCAAGGATTTGAACTTGCTCATTATCTATTGAAACCTCAACAGACCATGCATCATCATTCGAACCTAGAACGTCCCAATAACGACTAATAAAAGTCAAATCTTTTATACCATCTTCATCCAAATCTGCCCCATAAGTTTGCGCTGGATTTATTGTATCACTTTTAATCGAAAAATCATGCGTAGTAACGGTCATGCGTTTGTCTGACCCAACAGCATATTTATCGTATCTACTTTTTTTACATGAAAATAGAAACAGAACGACAAGAAATGGAAGATAATATTTCATAAGATAAAGTTTTGTTCACATCAAATATAAGTCAAGAAATAGGTTAATATCTACTTATTCTTTGACAAAAAAAGTGTTTTTATACATTTCAAGTTCAGCTAATTACTATCTTAAGCATATGAAAAACTCGAATAAATGTCCTAAATGTGGTAGTACTGAAATATACACTGATGAGGGCTTAACGAAGAGTGGAAGCCGAGCAGGAATTGGGATTTCAAACTGGACTCGTTTGATTATTGATATCTATCTTTGCTCAAATTGCGGCTTTATGGAGGAGTATATAGAAAAAGAAGACCTTCAAGATTCAAAAAAAATGGAAAAACTCAAGGAAAATTGGAAAAAGAAGAATTCAGGTTTGTAATTTAAATGAACAATTTCCGTCCTATAATAGTTATCTTAGTACAACACTGATTTAATTCATATCAGTATTTAGATGGCCTATTAGCTGCATCAATTATGAAAAATTTAAAACCTCAATCTGGATTTGTATTCTCTGAATATATTGAACCAGAAAAAGAGCCATTTGATCGGTTTTTTGACATTTTTAAGGAAGTTATCACCTACACATCTGGAGATGTAGATGAAGCCTTGGATTGGTTAGCCCACTTGGACAAAGAATATAAATTAAGTACGGATGAATATAATATAGATGACTTTATTGAAGATTTAAAGAAAAGAGGTTACTTAAAGGATGATGATGATCCTAACAATGAAGGGGGAATGGCAATTACTGCAAAGACAGAAAGAGCTATTCGTAAAAATGCATTGAACCAAATATTCGGAAAATTAAGGAAGTCTGGCCGTGGTAATCACAATACGAAACATGTAGGTGACGGAAGTGAGCAAAGTGGTGAATTTAGAAATTATGTTTTTGGCGACTCTTTATCGCAAATAGCTGTTACTGAAAGCATCAAAAATGCGCAAATCAACAACGGTATGGATTCGTTTCAATTAAATGAAAACGATTTAGTTGTTAATGAAACACACCACAAAGCTCAAATGAGTACTGTACTTATGATTGACATTAGTCATAGTATGATTTTGTATGGTGAAGATCGTATTACACCTGCTAAAAAAGTGGCTATGGCCTTGGTTGAATTAATTCGAAGCCGTTACCCAAAAGACACACTAGACATTCTTGTTTTTGGTAATGATGCTTGGCCAATCAAAGTGAAAGACCTCCCCTATTTGCAAGTTGGTCCTTATCATACCAATACTGTAGCAGGAATTCAGCTAGCATTAGATTTATTACGAAGAAAAAAGAATACAAACAAACAAATTTTCATGATTACTGATGGTAAACCAAGCTGCTTGCGTTTGCCTAACGGTGAGTATTATCAAAACAGCTTTGGACTAGACGATTATATTACTGACAAATGCTATAATATGGCTCGGCAAGCTAGAAAACTACAAATTCCAATTACCACATTCATGATAGCCAGAGATGATTATTTGATGGAATTCGTAGAGAAATTCACGAAAGAAAATCGGGGTAAAGCGTTTTACACGGGACTTAAAGGGTTAGGCGAAATGATTTTTGAAGATTACGAAACCAATAGAAAAAAAAGACTCAAAGGTTAAATTCAATTATGATGGCCAAACTCCCATTGCTTATTACTAACAACATTGACTAAAAAATAATGAATAATAAAGAAATTAAAACACTAGGCGAATTAAAAGCCGCGGGATATTCAGCGCAAAGTATTAAAGACGAATTGCGCGAAAACTTAATTGCCAAATTACGCGCGAAAGAACCTGCTTTTGAAGGGATTATTGGATACGACGCAACCGTATTACCGCAGTTAGAACGTGCCATTTTATCAAAACATAATATTAACCTATTAGGACTACGCGGACAAGCCAAAACGAGACTTGCTCGTGGACTTGTTAACCTACTAAATGAATGGATGCCGATTGTTGCAGGATCTGAAATTAACGACGATCCACTTGCCCCAATTTCAAAATTTGCTATTGACAAGATTAATGAATTAAAGGACGAAACTCCTATTGCATGGATACACCGCAGCAATCGTTTTTATGAAAAACTAGCAACACCTGACGTAACAGTTGCGGACTTAATTGGTGATGTTGACCCAATCAAAGCGGCCAACTTAAAACTTTCTTATGCAGATGAAAGGGTGATTCACTATGGAATGATTCCGCGTGCTAATCGCTGCATTTTTGTCATTAATGAGCTACCAGATTTGCAGGCCCGAATTCAAGTTGCACTGTTCAATATTTTGCAAGAAGGAGATGTGCAAATACGCGGATTTCAAATTCGATTGAATTTGGATTTACAATTTATTTTCACAGCAAATCCAGAGGATTACACGAACCGTGGCAGCATTGTTACGCCTTTAAAAGATCGTATTGGATCTCAAATATTAACACACTACCCCATTAATCGAGATATTGCTAGAGCGATTACTTCGCAAGAGTCAAAAATCAATACCGATTTAGCCGACAAAATTCATGTACCTGAGTTAGCAAAAATACTCCTAGAGCAAATTGGGTTTGAAGCTAGAACAAGCGAATTTATTGATGTTAAAAGCGGAATATCTGCACGAATGGCAATAACGGCTTATGAAAATTTGATAAGTGCAGCTGAACTGCGTTTAATCAAAAGTGGAGAAGAGTCAACTACGGTTCGTATGAACGATTTGTTAGGAGTTATTCCTGCAATTACCGGAAAGGTTGAGTTAGTTTACGAAGGAGAGCAAGAAGGATCAGAAGAGGTTGCACTATTATTAATTGGAAGTGCAATTAAAACGCTTTTTGCTGAATACTTTATGGAAATAAAGAAATTGGCTAAACCAGGAGAATATGACGACTTTGATAAACTAACGGAGTGGTTTATTAATAACCCAGGGTTTGAGATTATCAACGAGAGTAATAATGATGAATTTAATTCAGCCGTTAACTCAATAGCACCTTTGACCAATATCTTAGAAAAATTTCAACCAAACTTACCAACCACAGATATTCTATTTGTAAAAGAATTTGTGCTTTGGGCAATGGTAGAATATAAAAAATTGGCCAAAAAGAAATTTGATGAAGGTTATGAATTTGAAGACACGATTCTGAAAGGTTACTAGAAAGTAAAGCAAATGAACCTCTTTGTAGTTTATTTGTACACCATAGTATGAAATCATTATTCATCCTCGCTTTTCTTTTATTGGGCGGATTTACGAGCCGTGCACAAAACGAACTGAAAAATATTTACCTCAGCAAATCTGAGATGCACGGCGGTACCGAATCTAGCGGTATTTCAACAACACTTGCCTACACCTTTGTTTCTAATAAGGCGGTAAAAATGTTGAACATATCATTTGAAGAAACACCACTTCTACTTGATGCTAATGACACACTTATTATCTTTTTGATTACTCACCGACCATATGGCGGTACTAGATTAAATAATCATTCTGGAATTGGAGAATACGAGGAAAAAAAATTGTTTACCTCTTATTATAGAAACAGTGCTTACCGCCTTAGTGTTAACACAGAATCTGAATTTAAATTAGCTGCAACTTATAAATACAAGAAGAAGAAATACATTGCTAAACGCAAAACGGAAATTGACATGGAGCAACAGCACTATGCACCATAAGCTCTTTTAACAATTTTTATAGCGATTAACAGCTGCCAGCTGTAACTTATTGTTGTTTTAACAAATCCCAACATCCTTTAACAATTCTTTAGAATTTGGGCTATACACTTGTCATACCTTTAAGTACACACTTAAATTTAAAGATATGCCCATTAAAAATTTATGCCTTCTTTTATTAGCTACTAGCACTGTTTTTGCCTGTAAAAAATATGATGATGGTCCAAATTTCAGTTTAAAATCAGAAGAAGCCCGATTAGCAAGAAAGTGGCAGGTTCAGGTTGCTTATTATTCTTTATTTACAGACACTCCTTCGCAAGGAGAAGATCAAACCTATATCTGGCAAAACTTAAAAATTGAATTTAAAAAAGACAATACCTATACCTTGGAAAATTATAATATTGCTTTAACAGAAAAAACAATTGAAACAGGAAATTGGGAATTTACAGATGACCTTTTAAGAGTGAAAACGACCGGAACAGAAAAACGTTATGATGTTGAAACGGATGATCTTTTAAGCCAAGAAGGTAAAAACAGCACTTGGCGTATAACTCGCCTCACTAAAAAAGAATGCTGGGTTTGGTATCAAAATCAAGTTGATCCGCCATGGGTTTATTTCAAGTTGAACTCCTACAAGTAAATGGAGCTCAATTAACAAGGTTTTTATTTACTTTTGACTTCGTTAAAGCGACATGTTCAAAGCACTCCAAATAAAAACCCTTTCTTCCTCCTTTTATTCCGTTGCACAATTAACAACGGCCTTATGGATAATAGCAAATATATTATTCGTTTATGTAACTTGGGGAGTGCGAATTGGGTTCAGAGCAGAAACACCCTATGTTATACTTCTGGCAATGGTGATGATAATTCAATTGGCTTTGACTTATATCATGATCATTTATTTCCGCTTAAAAAAAGCCTACCTACCACTTGTTACGTTTAGTTTGTTTGCATTCTCATCTTTTGCGCTATTGGTTTTAGTCTATGCCGTTTATGAGCGTCTATTACCCTATTCTTGGTTCAATTATGCCGTTGCGTTTTCTTTTGTTTATGCTACACTTATTCTTTTTGGAACATCTTTATTATTCTCTAAAATGAGACATCAAAAGTGGATACTCGCATTTGCACTCATAACGCTATTAAGTACTGGAATTCTTTTCTATACATTTTTCAATAGAGAGTTTATAGAACCGTTTAGTTTCATTCATAGAAATCCAAATGCCTATTATATCAATTGGTATATTCAAATGTTTTGTCCTATTTTTTTATTCTTTCATTTTAGAAAAGAGATGAAGAAAGTAGATAGAACTGAAGATCAAGATGTTTTAGACATGAATTAATCGTCCCCTATATTACATCAAAATCATCAATAACATCATCAGAATATTGAGTTGTAGTCAAGCCCATTTTTTGGCGATAATCTCGCACAGCTTGAACAAGAAGCACAATTGAAAAAGCTAAGCCTATAAGACCAAACAACCACCAAGCAAGATAAGTAGCACCAAAAAAATCTGCATTATTATTGGCAATAAAAATAATATTCATCAAAATGAAAAGGCTGGAAAAAATTATCCCAATAATAGAGATGACTTTCACCGTTCGACGAAGAATCTGATTCAAATTTCCAATGTATAATCCTAGAAAAAAGAAACCAACTATAATCATGAAGAAAGCACCGTTCAATCCCAAGTTTGTAATTCCAGCATCCAAATGTGCATATCCCGTTCCATAATAACCATAAGAAGACCGAAACAATTTATCAATTGCTGATATAATATATCGACCATACCAAAAGATTCCTACGCTCGCTAATATCCCTATTGTGTTTAATACTCTCATTTACAATTATAATTGACTTACCCAGATTTCTTAAAGGTCAACCCTCCAAAAATAAGGAAATACCATTTGGTTGTTTGAATTATTAATGGGATATTTTAAATTTACACAATAACGTAAAGTCTGCCGCAGACAATTACGTTTAACCATTTTACCTCGATATAACACCTGTTTTGAACTATTTATTTTCAACCGAAAGATTACAAGTACGCCCATTAAATAGTACCGACTTGGATGCTTTGCATAAAATGCACTGCAATCCAAACGTCATGCGCTATACAGGAGACTCACCTAAAACACTAACTGAAGACCAGGAAAATCTTGCTCACGTTATTGCTTGTTATACAAAACCGAATAACGATTTTTGGGTATGGGCTGTTGAACGCAAATCAGACAGAACAATGATTGGAACATGTGCCTTACTAAAAACCAACCCCGAACCTCCAGAGGAACAGGAGGACGAGATTGGTTATCGATTTACTGAAGATTATTGGGGCAATGGTTATGCCTCTGAAATCACCAAAGGATTGCTCAATTTTGCTTTTACCAAACGTAACAAAACTGAGCTTATAGCAGAAGTTGATGAATTAAATTTAGCATCAGTCAAAATATTAGAAAAGCAAATGAACTTTGTTAAAGCATATTTTAGCGAAACTTACCAATCCAATGATCGAAAATATACTATTGACAAGGCTACTTTTCTTGCCCGACAATAAACTAGTCGAATCATCCTTCAATTAAAAGTTTCCAACAAACTTCCCTTTTGGTTTCTTTACTTCATAAATAATTTCATGTTTCTTTTCTTCTCCTGGATCTATTTCATAACTCCATGTTAATGTACCTGTTTTTTCCTCTCGCTTTGCTCTTGATACGTTCTTTACATTCACAACAATCTCTACACTTTTAGAGATTGGAACCTGATCCTTAATCACTAAATTAACTGGGAACCTTTTTTTGCTTTTCACAAGTAATTCTATCCCAATTTCAGTTGTTTCAATACCTCCACTAATTTTCATTTTTTTCTCGCTATACTGCTTTATTTTTCTTCTTTCAACAGTTATCTCCCGATCTTTGCCTAACATTAATTGAAGATCTTCTTCAACCTCTGAAGGATCAATAAACAACTTGCCAACATAGGTCCCTTCCAAAAAGATATTCCCAAATGCAGGAATTAAATCATACTCTTTCCATTTGCTAATTTCTGCCAGCAAATAGACGTTATTATCATACTTTGGAACGGCATAATAAATATACTTTGTTTCCATATCAAATTTTTCTAAAACCATTACCGCAACACCGTCATTCCCACTCATATTATAAGCTAAATTACTTTCATACTCCCTATTGATCATTTTGTGTGTTGCATGCGTAAATTGTTGCAAGTAATCAGTTGTATTAGGAGTGGAAGAAACTCCATTTGTTACTTGATAGCTTCCTGTAATACTAAGAGGTAATGCCGCATTAGAGATTGCTCCATTGTACATTAGTTGATTTGTACTAGAGTAATCTTGTTGCTTATTCTGAAAATATAAAACCCATGGATGCACTTTTGGAACTTCAGATAATATTTCAGGTTTTTTGGTTGACAAAGTCAATTTCACACCTGTCCAATCTACTCCTGTATTTTGATTTACTGTTGCTTTACAAACAGTATTCAATGGATGTTCAAACCCTTTTGATTTAATTTCATAAAACGGTGTCCAACTTACATTTTGCACTAAATAGTTTAATTCAAAATTAATTGACATTGCTCTGTCAGCATAAATCTTTGTTTCAATCACGCCCATATTAGTGATGTTTTCATGCAATGACAAGCGATTATTCAAACCTCTTGACAACTTAGACAATACTAAATTCTCTTGTTCCAATTCAACAACTAATTCATCTATCTCATTGGACCTATTTCTATAAAAATCAGCCAATTCACCTAGTCTTTCTACGAAAGTTTCCTCGGATTGTCCTCCTACCTTATTATGGTTTTGCACCAATTGTTTTTCTTTAAGTAGGTTACTTATTTTATTGTTTCTAACTGTTATTTTTCTTTCAACAACCTGAATGGAATCCGTAATAGCTTTCATCTTTTTATCTAACCCAATTCTGGGTTTTTGTTCTTGCATATAACGCGTATAGACAACTGCAAATTCGTCATTCCCTTGTCTACTATATAACTGAATAGAGTTTGCATTAATGGATTGCTCCAATCCTGTAAACCGAAAAATATTCTCTCCTTTTTTAAGGCTTATTCTTTTTTCCCTGATGAGTTGCGCTCCTTGTGTAAAAACGGTTGCTTTATCAACTTTAGTTATAAGATCAGTTTTTGAATTGGCTAAAACGGTTGTAGTAAAAAGGCTAAAAAGTAAGGTAAAGACTAGGTTGATTTTCATAATACAATAATGATTTGATTGCTCAAATTTATTGTTATCCATACTTGTATAAAAGCTAGAAAAAGGGATTGCCGCATATGCTTGAGAGTACATTGCATATGAATGAGGCAAGTACAATTTATTTCATGTTAAAAATGGAATTAATTACAAAACCAGCGTAGGATAATAAAGAAAATGAATAACTTGGTTCTTGAATCTTGTCAAAACAAACTTGCATGAAAACATTAGCACTTACCACTTCTCCAGACTATTATAAAGGTTATATTGAATTAGCACCTGACAAACCATTAATGGAGGTATTGCCTACTGGTGGAATTGAGTTGTTTATGAACGAATTATCGACATTAAAAGGAATTGGACAACGCGTATATGCTCCAGGCAAATGGACTGTAAACGAGCTCATTCAACACTTAATTGATACGGAAAGAATATTTGTGAATCGGGCTTTAAGATTTGTTCGCCAAGACGATACAGCACTTCCGGGGTATGACCATGATGCCTATGTACCTGTTTCAATGGCCAATGATCAATCAATTGATGCTTTGCTTGAAGAATATCTTGCAGTGAGAAAATCTACTGAACTATTCTACCGCCCATTAACAGAAAAACAGTTATTATCTAGTGGAACAGCTAGCGGTGTGCAAATTTCGCCTTTGACTATTGGCTATATTTTAATTGGACATCCTACTCACCATTTTAACGTGATTATGGAGCGATATTTATAGAACGCGCTGAAGAAACAAACTTACTACCTTCTTGAGAACAACTCTACAATTATTAAAAACAAAAAAATTCCTACCCCAGCATACATGAACCCTATAATGGTTTTAATTGGGTAATTCATAACCACTGCATTTGGTTCTTTACGCATTCTCTTACTTAATGCTATTATTCCAAAGGACAGACCTATAATTGCTATTGAATGTGAAATGATTCTTGCTAAATTATGTGTTGTCATGCTAATTTATTTAAATCATAAATTTAGCAATACATTCTCAAAAAGAATTTCTGCAGAAACCCTATCTTTAACTTATGAGTTTCTTAAAAGCCGAGTGGCGTAAATTAATCTTAGTTAACTACGAAGTTGATCCAAAGGTTTTGACTCCTTATCTACCTGCTAAAACAGAATTAGACTTGCACAACGGAAAATGTATGGTAAGTCTGGTTGGTTTTAAGTTTGTAAACACCAAAATGTTGGGGTTAAAAATTCCATTTCATATCAACTTCGAAGAGGTTAACCTCCGCTTTTATGTCAAACATAAAGCAGGAAATGACTGGAAAAGAGGGGTTGTTTTCATTAAAGAAATTGTGCCGAAAAGGGCCATCTCAATTGTTGCAAACACGGTATACAAAGAGCATTATGAAACCTGCAAAATGCGCCATACATGGAAAGAAACTAATGATGAATTCACCATTAATTACGGATGGAAAAAGAATGGAAAATGGCAAGATGTTGAAGTAAAAGCTGCTAAAACACCATTCAAAATTGATCCTTCAGCCGTGCAAAAAGTTGGCAGCCTTGAAAGTGATATTGCTTTTATTACAGAGCATTATTGGGGCTACACAAAAATCAATACAGAAAAAAGCTTTGAATATGAAGTAACACATCCTGTTTGGGACGCTTATCCAGTTCAATCCTACAAAATGAATGTAGATTTTGGAATGGTTTACGGCAGTGATTTTGCCCACCTTAATACTGCTAAACCTCTTTCAGTTATGTTGGCAGAAGGATCTGAAATTACAGTTGAGAAAGCGGTTAAAATCTAGTTAAACAATTTCAGTATCTATGACCTCATTGCTGTTTCTACCTTTATTGTTACGGTTTTCATAACGCACGGCTTGCACCAATAAAACAATGAAAAAGGCCAAATTTATTATATGATAAATAATGAAAAAGCCACCAGACTCATCAAAGCTTAAAGAACCAGGTTCTCCTAGCACCAATAAGTTTATCAATACAATTAGCAAGGAAAAAGACAGCCCAATTATTGACATAACTTTGGCAGTGGTTGTTTTTACTTTAATAATATTCCAGATGTAAGCGAGCACAAAAAATATAGTAAAAGGTATCATCACCAACGCGGCTTCAAGTGTAACCGAACTGTAATCTGGATAACTGTAATAATTATAATCGTTATAATCATAACTACTCCAGTAGCGCCATTGTGCTTCATTAACTTCATTGATGTAATATCCAATAACAGTAAGTACAACAACTACTAGTACAAGACCAATTATATTAACAATTTTCATAGGTTAGTTTTTTATAAAAATATCAAAATAATTTTAACAACTAGGGGAAAGAGTCGATATAACCGACTATTATTCAAACTAAATCAACATGAAATTGCATTTATCGTTAATTATGGCAATGACATTAGGAATGTCTATTATAAGTTGTAAAAAGCCAGATTTGAGTTCTCCAGGAACTTATACTATGCTTTCTGAAGAAGTGATGCATGAAGGAACTTGGTTACAATGGCCACATGATCATACCTATGCTAATCATATTGCAAGACATGAAGAAACATTTGTAGAAATTACACGAGCATTACACACAGGAGAACGTGTTCATATCATTGCATACGACAATACTGAAAAAGATCGCATTAGTGCTGTTTTAACAGGTGAAGGAATTGATATGACTCAAATTGATTTGTTTGT
Organism: uncultured Crocinitomix sp.; assembly: GCA_937139035.1. Lineage (GTDB taxonomy): Bacteria > Bacteroidota > Bacteroidia > Flavobacteriales_D > Crocinitomicaceae > Crocinitomix. The sequence continues at coordinate 20,067 of CAKZPK010000041.1, forward strand.
TTGCAAAACTGACGATTATTGGGCAAGAGATAATGGGCCAATTTTTGTTTTGGATCAAAATGGAACACCTACAATTCAAAACTGGGGATTCAATGGCTGGGGAGATAAAACGGCTTACGAGAACTGCAATCAGGTTCCAAAAAAAATAGCTGAAGCATATGGTATTCCTAGCATCAACATAGATTTAATTAATGAAGGAGGTTCTGTTGAACTGGATGGAAATGGAACTTTAATGGCAAAAAAGAGCTCTATTTTAAATCGGAATAGAAATCCAGGAATTTCGCAAAAAGAGGCAGAGTCAGTTTTTACTAAATACCTTGGAGTAACCAATTTTATTTGGTTAAAAGGATATAAAGGTGGAGACATTACAGATGACCATATTGATGGAACGGCACGTTTTGTAAATGGCAATACTATTGTCACACTTAGAGAAGAAGATGCCTACCCAGGAGAATACAAGAGACTTGCAAATGCCACCAATGCTAATGGAGAAAAATATACTATAGTTGACTTACCTTTCAGTAAAAACACTTTGCCTGGATCCGAAGAAAAAGGAATCTATGTGAACTTTTATATTGGAAACGCAGTGGTTTTGGTTCCTAATTTTGACGACCCCAATGACGAAGTTGCAAATGATATTATACAAGGTCTATTCCCTGAAAAAACAGTAGTTGGAATTCCAGCGATTGAATTAGGAATTGACGGCGGAGGTGTGCATTGTGTCACACAGCAACAACCGCTGTTTTAATTTAATGTCGCTCTCCTTTTAACACGCCAAATACATGCAGCACCTCAGGAAAAACGGCTTCCATGCTTTCGCGCGCACCATTAGTTGAACCAGGTAATGCCATTACTAATGTACTTCCTTTAACACCAACGACACTGCGTGACAACATAGCATACGGCATTCGATTTTGTCCATAGTTGCGAATAGCTTCTTCAATTCCTGGAATTCTACGATCCAATAGCGGTTCTAATGCTTCGGGCGTTACATCTCTAACAGACAAACCTGTTCCTCCGGTGTAAATCACCATGTTAAATCCGTCCGCATGATAACTGTTTAACTTACCTTGAATAGCTTCTTTTTCATCAGGAATGATATCATAAGCTCCGATTTCAACTCCACTCTTTTCTAATTTTGCGATAATAGCTTTCCCGGCTTTATCTTCTTTCTGACCTGCCGAAATAGTGTCTGAACAAACAATAACTGCTGCCTTTAAATCTTTTCGATCTAAAAATTTGTCTTTAAAATCAGTCTTCCCTCCTCGTTTGTTCAACAACTTAATGGTTCCTATTTCAATTCCTTTATCAATAGGTTTAAGCATATCATACATATTCAACGCAATAACACTTACTCCGTGCATTGCCTCTACCTCAACTCCTGTTTTATAAATGGTATGCACTTCCATTTCTACATAAATAGACAAACCTTCAATACGATAAGAAACTGCCGTATATTCAATAGGTAAAGGATGACAATCAGGTAATAAATCTGGTGTTTTTTTCACTCCTAACAACCCTGCCGCCTTCGACATTTCAAAAACATTCCCTTTAGGAACTGTTCCGTTATTTATGGCATCTCTTGTTTCTTGCTTACTTACATTTACAACTGCTTGAGCAATAGCTTTACGTAAGGTGTTTGACTTTTCTGTTATGTTTACCATTATTAGAGTAATAGGTACTTAGTATCTTATGATGGTACGCTGCAGGTGAAAATTAATAATGGACAATAGCACATTACTCAATGTTAATCGATCAT
>CAKZPK010000042.1 GCA_937139035.1 uncultured Crocinitomix sp.
TAATGCAAGCATTAATCCAAAAATACATAAGGTTATATATTTAGTCCAATTGGTCATTTTTTGCTTTCAATTCTTCTATAAAGTCATTTACTTTAGGCACTACCACATAATAACGATAACGCTCAGCTGAAATCATGCCATAAAAAGATCCAAATGATAAGCTTACTTTATCCAAAGCTGCCTTTTCAACACCTAAATACTCAGTAACCTGATCTTTCTTCAAGACACCACTTTTAACGTCCTCTTTCAAATCTAGCAGTTGATGTTTAACAGCATTTAATTCATCTCCATAAATCCCTTGATCTTTGCCAATATTTCCTAAATTTTTACGAATTGCTTTGCAATCATTCATCCATCTTCCAAACTCCTCATTTAGCGTATCAGGTGTGTATAATCTTTTAATCTCAGCTTCGTTCGCTTTCACATGGTCTACCATTATGGTTAGACTATCAAAATCTATTCCATCAAATAAAGATTCTAAACTATCTACATGCGCCAATTGCAGTTCAAGGTCATCCAACTCTGTTTCAAACTCCTTTTCAGGATCGCAGGAAGCGACTATCAATGGTAATACAATAAGTAAAAATATAAACTTAGTTACGTTATTCAATTGTTTCATTTTAATAGTATTAAATCGTCTCAAACCCAGTATAAGGCACTAATACTTTTGGTATCGTAATCCCATCTTCGGTTTGATTATTTTCTAATAAGGCAGCCATAATACGAGGTAAAGCCAAAGCACTTCCATTTAATGTATGCGCCAAGGTCTTTTTCTTATCAGCTCCTTTAAACCTTAGTTTTAATCGATTAGCCTGATAAGCTTCAAAATTTGAAATTGAGCTAACCTCTAACCACTTATCTTGTGCTGCAGAATAAACTTCTAAATCAAAAGTTAAAGCAGCAGTAAATCCTAAATCACCACCACACAATCTTAAAGTTCTATAAGGTAAGCCTAATTTAGTTAATAAACCTTGCACATAAGCGACCATTTGATCCAACACTGCATATGATTGACTAGGATGTTCAACTCGTACAATTTCAACCTTATCAAATTGGTGTAATCTATTTAGTCCACGAACATCACTTCCGTAAGATCCGGCCTCTCTTCTAAAACAAGGTGTATAACCAGTTACTTTTAATGGAAGATCGGCTTCAGCCAACATTACATTTCTATACATATTGGTTAAAGGTACCTCGGCGGTTGGAATTAAATACAATGCGTCTTTACCTTTCCCGTCTTGGTACATTTGCCCTTCTTTATCTGGCAATTGCCCTGTTCCATATCCTGAATCTTCATTCACCATGAACGGAGGAATAATTTCTTTATAGCCAGCATCTCTCGCTTCATCTAAAAAGAAATTGATTAATGCGCGTTGCAATCTTGCACCTTTTCCAGTATAAAACGGAAATCCAGCACCAGTAACCTTTACACCCATTTCAAAATCAATCAGCTCATGTTTTTTAGCTAATCCCCAATGTGGAATCCAAAAATCTGGAACTTCAGGAATTGTCCCTGCTTCTGAAATTGTAACATTATCTTCATCAGAGTTTCCTTGAGGTACAGAAGGATGCGGCACATTTGGAATTTCGTACAATAATTCTTGTAACTCACTTGCCAAATTATTCACTGTTTCGATCAATGATTTTTTCTCATCTCCGATTTCAACTCCGCGTTGCTTTAATTGTTCGGCTTCGTCACGCTTTCCTTGTTTAAATAACTGTCCAATTTCTTTCGCAATTGAATTTGACTCTGCCAATAGCGAATCTTGCTTTTGTTTATTAGCTCTCCACTCTTCGTCAACAGCAATTATTTTTTCAATTTGCGCTTCTGCATCCATATTTCGAACTTTTAAAAGTTCAATTATTTCTGCCTTGTTTTCTCTAATTCTTGTTATTTCTAACATTGATTCTGTTTTTCTGTAAAAATATAAAATGTCCTCTTATTGGAGGTATAAATAATGGATGACATCCACCACCAAACAAAAAAACTCCTGACAGCAAAGCTGAAAGGAGTTTTAATAAAATCGTTTTATTTTCGACTAAGCTTCTAAGGCAGCAATTAAGTCTGCTTTTTTCATTGCAGAAATACCTGTGATTCCTTTAGCTTTTGCCAATTCTTTCAACTCAGCAACTGTTTTAGAGCTTAAATCTTCCGAAGAAGTTTCTTCAGCTGATGCTTCAGTTGTCTCTGCTACTGGAGCAGCTACTTCTTCCACAGGAGCTTCTGCTTTTGGTGCAGCTTTAGCTGGTGCTTTTTTCTCTTCTAATACTACATCCTCTTCAAAAGGGATAATAGATACAAAAGATCTGTTGTTTGCTTTTTTCTTGAATTCAACTAATCCATCAGTTAAAGCATATAATGTGTGGTCTTTTCCAATACCAACATTATTTCCTGGGTGATGTTTCGTTCCTCTTTGTCTGATAATGATGTTACCTGCGATAGCAGCTTGTCCACCATAAATCTTAACACCAAGACGTTTCGATTCTGATTCTCTACCATTCTTCGAACTACCGACTCCTTTCTTATGTGCCATAATATTAAATATTATCGTCCTGTAAACAGAACTTTAGTTTTTTATCCTTTAATGTTATCAATCTTGATCTCAGTCAAATACTGTCTGTGACCATTTTTCTTTTTGTAACCTTTTCTTCTTTTCTTTTTGAAAACGATTACTTTATCTCCTTTAAGGTGTCTTACCACCGAAGCTGATACTTTAGCTCCTTCGATAGCTGGGGCGCCTACATTCACTTTTCCGTCGTTGTCGATTAAAAGAACGTTATCGAAGTCCATTTTGGCTCCTTCTTCACCTTCTAATCTGTGGACGAAAATCTGCTGGTCTTTTTCAACTTTAAATTGTTGGCCTGCTATTTCTACAATTGCGTACATAACAAATTTTCTATTTATTTAACTTATTTTCGGACGACAAAAGTAGGGATTTAATTTAGAAAACAAGGCTTTATACCGTTTTATTTAACCTAATTCGTGATTTCTTGTTCATTAAATAGACTCCAATCAATATTAACGCCACCCAAACAAGGTTAAACAATTCAAAGTTTTCTCCTGCTAAAACGCCTATTAAAACAGCAACTACCGGAATTAAATATGTAACCCCTGAAGCAAATATATGGCTTGAAATAGCCACTAATTTTGTAAAAATAAAAACTGCCAAAGCTGTACCTATTACACTTAAGACAGTTAAATACCCCAACGACTTTAATCCATTAGGGTTTGATACAATTGGATCAAAAGCATTTGTTGCCAAACAAATTATTGCCGCCGGAAATAGAATAATAAAGAACGAAAGCGAAGTAATTACAACAGGCTTTACATCATGTAATTTAAATTTAATAGTTGTTAAACTTATACCGTAGCACAAGGTGGCCGCTAATACTAGCAAGGCATAAAAGAAATCTTCCTGTTCAAAGCTCAATTGAGATTTCAAAATATTATACAACCCAAATGCACCACACAAAATTCCAACTACTTGTGCAGACTTAGGCTTGTTCTTATAAATTACTACGCCTATTATAACAACAAAAAAGGAGGTGCCCATATTCAATATCCCCGCCATTGAGGGTTCTATCTTGGTTTCTGCCAAGGTGAATAAAAGAGCAGGAATTAAGTTACCACAACCTCCAACAATAAGTAACCACCAAAACGTTTTTGTTTTTAATAATTTCAAGTGACGAACAGCAATTGGAAGCAAAGTCAAACTGGCGATTAATATGCGCATGGCCCCAACTTGATATGGCCCCATCACCATCTCCTCTCCTACTGGTTTCATACTTTTTTCCATTAAAATAAAGGAGCTACCCCATACTATGGAAAGACTGATAAGAAGAAACCAAGAAAGTCTTTCGTTTGACATAATTGCACAAAATTACGCCCAATTATTGGTTCTTTAATTTTTTTACAAAAGAATTAATTTTGGTCTGACTTAAATCAATATTATTCCTACTTTTATACTTCTGAATTAAAACCAACAATATGCATATAGCAGTAGCAGGAAATATCGGATCCGGAAAAACTACTCTCACTAAATTATTAGCGAAACATTATGGCTGGGACACGCATTACGAAGATGTAGAGCAAAATCCTTACCTCAATGATTTTTATGAAGACATGCAACGTTGGTCTTTCAATTTGCAGATTTATTATTTGAATAGTCGCTTTACGCAGATTCAAGAAATAAAAACAACATCAGATAATGTAATCCAGGATAGAACAATATATGAAGATGCATATATTTTTGCACCCAACTTACATTCAATGGGGCTAATGACTACTCGCGACTTTGAAAACTATTTTTCATTATTCAACTTATTAGAGTCATTTATCTCTGCTCCTGATGTGCTTATTTATTTAAAAGCAAGCGTTCCTACTTTAGTAAATCAAATTCAAAAAAGAGGAAGAGATTACGAAGAAAGCATTCGTTTGGATTATTTAAAGCGATTGAATGATCGTTATGATGCTTGGATTTCTACCTACGACAAAGGAAAATTGATTGTAATTGATGTGGACGGAAACAACTTCCACGAAGATGCCAATGACTTAGGTAAGATCATCCATTCAATTGATGCAGAGATTAACGGATTGTTTTAATTCTTTGATTTACAATCTTTCCCTGTTAGTTTAACACCATTACGATTTCAAGTCAGTTTAGTCTGAAATTGATGCCTTTGCGTAGATAAAACAATACGTTTAAGCCTAATTTGATTCACTGAGCTTATTAATTATTAATTTGCGCCTTGCACAAATCTATGGCCTTCACTAAACAAATCATATTGTTAATATTAATTCTTGCTTGCAATCAGAATTATGCGCAAATAGAATACAATGTACTCCCCGGCGAAGGACCTCCTAAAATCAACATTTTTCGCAATTATTTTTCAAGAGAAAAGTTGGACTCTGTTTTCGTTAAAAAACATAACATCCAATCCATAACTGTTATGGAATTGTTGATTATAGATGATACATTGCACTATAATAAACCTCAGTTCATTTACACCTATACAAAAGATGGTAAGCTAATGCATAGTGAAAGTAATTCGTGGAGCAGCACAGGTGGAGCAAGAAGATACCATGATTATTATGGAGACAGTACCGTAAGTGTACAACATGAGCGATATAGTCTTAACGACACAATCTATAGAGATTATCAGTTTTGCCAAACCACTTATTTCATAAACGATACATTGTCTCGTTCTGTTCGCCACCATTATAATTTTGATACGCTAACTAAAGTAGAAGACATGGGCATTTATGATAGCAAGGCTTTGGAGCGTGAGCGCCGAAATAACATGAGTAGAAAAACTGGTAGTCAATCTGACATGGCGGTTAACATATCAGATGTAATGATAAATCGAAAAAGTTCAACTGAGCGGATGTGTATCCTTCCGGTTGGAGAAATTCGTTATGAAAACCCCAAGCCCAAATTGCTGAAAGACAGTTTGGACAGAGTCATAGAAGTAAAAGGATCAGCTTATCAGCAAATTGGAAGTAAATATTTTGTTGCACCGTTTGAGAACCTCATTATCACCTATCACGACACAACAAACACGATAGAAAGTTGCTTATCTTATTACCAAGTAGATAGAAATAAGTTTGAAAAAGCGGCACAAGAAGCACCACAGGGAGTGCGTCCAGAGTTCCCTCAATGCTATGCTGATTCCTGTTTAAATTTTGAATTTTTAGCGCGTGATTTTATTATTGGAATTCCGCAAAAAATCATTGTGATTAATGGTTCAACTACAAAGCAATACACAACTACTATAGCATATTGGTAATTCAGATTTGTAAATAAAGGTTGATTGATCCTGCTTATTGCAACTCAATGCATTATTAAAATTGTAACTTTGCGCAGAAATACAAAAAGTATATTGTTGTGAAAATTAAGCAAGCTGAATTTGTGATAAGTAATACTGACATTCGCTTATGTCCAGAACCTAACATGCCTGAATATGCATTTATTGGGCGATCAAATGTTGGTAAATCATCCTTAATCAACATGCTCACGAACAATAAAAGCCTTGCAAAAATTTCAAGTAAACCTGGAAAAACTAGATTGATTAACCACTTTTTGATCAATAAAGATTGGTATTTAGTCGATTTACCAGGATATGGCTATGCCAAAGTAAACCACAATGCACGAGATCAATTTCAAAAATTCATATCGCGTTATATGACTACTCGTGAAAACTTGACCAACGTTTTTGTTTTAATTGATAGTAGACATAAACCGCAAGAAATTGACTTAGATTTCATGATTTGGCTAGGCGAAAAAGGAATTCCTTTTTCTATGATCTTTACCAAGCTAGACAAACTTAAAAAAGGCGAACGCAAAAAAGCCATTAAATTATACGAAGCCGAAATGCTCAAAGTTTGGGAAGAAATGCCTCCTTATTTCATCACCTCATCTGTTAGCGGTGAAGGAAAAGAAGAAGTCTTAAATTATATTGGTGAGATTAACCAAACGGTTGATTATTCTGCATAGTTGGACTCTCTTATTTCATTTTTTTAATACTTTTAGTAGAAATAACTGCCCAAAACAATTTCGGCTTAATTTTTCTTGATAGGTGAATAAACGATTCTAGTCAGTTGAGTTAATCATAGAAATTAATGGGACAATAACGATAAAAGGAATAAACCTATATGTGGTTTAATCATATGTTCTAAAACATTAAACAAAAGGCTTCATCTTTCTTAAAAAGATCTAAAAGTATAAATTTGGTAAACTAATTTTATGGATGACTTTATAGCTGAACTAAAAAAATACTACCCTTTAAAAAAAGATACAATTTCATTAATAAAGGAGAGTTTGACTGTCAAGAATGTATCTAAAAATGATATTCTATTACAAAAAAATAAAATTAGTACGGAATTGTTTTGGGTTAAAAGAGGAACATTAAGAGGTTATATTGAAACAGATACGAATCTTGTGACAACATGGTTTGCCATTGATCATGATATGGTAACATCCGTAACCTCATTTATACTACAACAACCAAGTAAAGAATGTATAGAAGCTATTGAGGATAGTGAGCTATATATTATTTCTTACACTAACCTTCAAAAACTATATAGTACCTTTTTAGAGATGAACGTTATTGGACGCCTTTTAACAGAACAATACTATATTAATTTAGAACAAAGGGCCTTTTTACTGCAATACGCGACAGCTAAAGAAAGATATGAAGCTTTTATTGAACGTTATCCTCAATTATTATTAAAGATACCACTTGGCATCATTGCCTCTTTTCTCGGCATTACTCAATCTTCATTAAGTCGGATTCGAAAAACATGGTAATCACTTTTTGCCATAGGGCAAAAAATACCATTGAATTTTCAGCTTACTTTGTGATAAAGTAAATTCTGATTTGAGTTAGATGAAAAAACGCACATACTTTATATTTATACTATTCATTATTGGTTGGCATACGTCACATGCACAGAATGACACAAATGACACCACCTGGATTAGTAAACACCCTATAGAAATCTCTACAGGAACACATGCCATTGGGTTGCCATTTAGCCATTTTTTCACTGCCCCTTATTATCCAGAACTGAATATAGGTCTACAATCTACGTTCATGGATAAAAATAGGATTAATCTAAATATGGTAAATGGAGTTGGACTAGCAAGCCATCCTTTCAATGGTCAAAAATATTTTCTGAATACTTATATGCGTTTCAAATATAAATTTCCATTAAACATTTACAGTCAAATTGGTTTAGGAATAGCGTTTAATATGCTCAACTCTCCTAATGAGTCTTACGAACTCAACAATAATGGCGTTTATGAAGAAAAAAAGAATGTAGAAACAGAATGGTATAGCGGATTTAATATTGAAATTGGGTATCGTATAACAGCCATTAAACGACTAGGCTTCGACCTTTTCTCCAAATATAGTGCTGGAATCAATCTCTCTCATCATCCACAAATCCCTGTCTTCCCATACAACTCCACTCAAGTTGGACTACGATTCTATTTTAAAAAATAATTACAAATGAAGCATTATTTACTGAAATTAAGCTGTATTGCAGCGTTGACTAGCCTAAGTTTAATGTCTTGTAAAAAAGAAAAAATGGTTTTGTCTGATATAACACCATGCAATCTTGCCACTGATTACAGCACACATCCCAAACACACAACTTATCAAACTATTTTGGAAAAATATACTAAAATGGGTATTGTGGGGCTTTCTGTCTACATCAAAAAAGATAACGTAGTGTGGCAAGGCTCTTCAGGTATGGCTAATATTGAAAACAATATCCCCTTACAACCTTGTCATTTAGCATACTCTGCCAGTGTCGGTAAAACATATTGTGCTGCTGCCATTATGCTATTGGTTGAAGCTGGTCAACTAAAGCTGGATAACAAGATTAACATGTATCTTTCTGCAGATTTATGTGGTAAAATTGCTAACGGAAATGAAGCTACCATAAGACAATTACTAAATCATACAGCCGGCATTCCAAATGTAGATGATGATCCTAATTTTGGCACCATGCTCTTTAATGATCCTTACAACTTAACCAGAGAAACCACTTTATCATTTATCTATGATAAAAAGGCCTTGAATTCTCCAGGAGAAGCTTATCATTACTCTTCTACAGGATATGAATTACTTACTTTAATTATAGATGAAGTCACAGGCGCATCTCATGTCGACTTTTATAGGGACGAACTCTTGAAAGCTAATAATCTATCCAACACGTTTTATAAAGAGTCCTATTCAACATTGTCAGAAAGGCTCCCAAACAATTATTTTGAAAGATATGGTAATGGAAAAATTGAGAATATTAGTAAAGTAAACTTTCATCTTCAACAAGCATTAACAGGCTCTGATGGCATTATTGCGACTACATCCGATTATGGAATTTTTTTAGAAAAATTATTGAACAATGAAATTGTAACACCATCTTCTTTAGAGGAAATGAAGCAATTCATACCCACGGATAATTCTCATACAGAAGGATACGGATTAGGATTAAGAGTTCGGAATTCTTTGTATGGCCCTTATATAGGTCACGGAGGGCGATCTATTGGAGCAGGAATGGACCTGTTTCATTTTATAGATAAGAACACAACGATATGCCTATCTACCAACTTAGGCACCTATATTGAATCGGATTTGGTAAACCTATATCAAGGAGCACTATTCCAAGAAATTATAGATGCTGTTTTTCAATAAGAAACGAGTAAAGCTATTCTTAAAGACGTATTACAACACCAATAAAAATTACAACGAAGCTGTGCCCCGCAAATGCCTAATAAACTTTTTATAATCGGCATAAACTTATACTAATCGCGAAAAAAATTCGACTGGTAAAAATGTTTTTATAGCTGCGTCAAGTGCAATTCAACCATTCCTTCTGTGACCAAAGAAACTGACAAGGGCGAATCCTCTCCTTCACCTTGAACTTTTATTCCATCCTTAGGACGCTTTAATATCATGCTCTTGTTTTTCAACCCATCAATTTCATAAATGGCCTCAATCGGGCCGTTATGGGGAACAGCATATTTTTCTCCAGGCCAGTCTGAAGAAGAACCATCCACAAAAACAACTTTCATATCGGTCTGAACAAAAGCCTGATGACTAACTTTACTGAAAAGAATGCGTTCCTTGTTCTTGAAAGCATCTGGTTCATCATCCAAAAAATTCCAGTTACCAGATTCAGCAATGGTCTGAATCTCGGTAAATTCGTAATGGTCGTTTACCCCTCCACCTTCCTCCTCCCAGGTGATGGTGGTATTCATGACAAATTTCCACGTTCCATCTTTATCAATTATAAATTCTCCCTTGTCAATCTGGATATTTTTTATTTTGGTATCGATAGCTTCCCACCCCTCGTCCAAAGTAATTTTAGTGACTTGTGTTCCCCTTCCTTCTTCAATTTTGATTTCAGTGTTCGCGTAATACGGAAACACTCCTTCTACCGAAGTTTCGCCGAAGGACTCCAATGACGCGAACTCGTATATCCCTGCCAAACGAACCTTGCGTGACTTCAAACTTAAAAACGGATCATTTTCACCCTTCTTGCAAGCTGGCGTAGTCATTAATAAACCTACTGCCACTATCAATAGAATTTTTTTCATCTGAATTTGCTTTTTGTTCTGGGTTTTACCTCAATTTTCGGCTAGTTAATTCAATAACGCATGCTTTGTTAAATCAGTTTGGTCAATGTAAATAATAAAAAACTAACCAAACGGTTGATTATTCTGCATAGTTGGACTCTCTTATTTCATTTTTTTAATACTTTTAGTAGAAAGAACAGCAACCAAACTTCAAGAAATTTGAGAAAATAATTGCACAATTAAAAAACTTACGTACTTTCGTATACTATATATAATGAATATCAAGTATGAGTTACTCTTTATCCTTTACAAAATCAATATTAGTAGTCATTTTTATCTCGGATAAAATAAGACAAAAACAGTTTGATTTTTTATCGACAGCCGATATTTCAAAATATTTGAGTATTCCAAAACCAACTTTAGTTAAAATACTTCAAAACTTAAACGCAGCAAACATAATAGAGACTAAGGAGGGAAAACAAGGGGGTATAAGATTAATGAAAAAGCCTTCTGATATAACTATTTTAGAAATTTTAGAGGCAACAGAAAAAGGAAAACCTTTGTTTCAAACTTCATTCAATATTATGGCGGAAGGGAAAAGACCGAATAATGCACAAAAATCAATTAAAAGTATTTTAAGTAATGCAGAAAATGAATTGAAAAATGAATTGTCAAAAAAAACCATTGCAGAAATATTAATAGAAATGAATAATTAATATTTTTTTACCACAACTAAATATACGATATATAAAGTATACACATGAGATTTTCAAAATTCTTTTCCAAAATACAAGAAACAACTTGGTATCGTTCTTTTCTAAACCCAGTAATTAATGAAATTACTACAAAAGGAACACTATTAGATATAGGAACAGGCACAGGAAAGTTAATTCAAATAATATCAACTGAAAAAGGAATTGATTGTGTTGGTGTTGATACAAACTCTGAAATGCTGCTTGAAGCACGAAAAAAATTAAAAAATACAATTGCTAAATTATTTGAAGTTAAGGCAAACACAAATTTACCTTTTGAAAAAAACAGTTTCGATTATATAACAATTTGCAACGTACTTTTCCATTTAAAGAATGAAAGCATTGATTACATTCTTAATGATGCCCAAAGATTATTGAAAAATGAAGGTAAAATAATAGTCCTCACACCGACAGGAAATGGCAATTTAATGTCCTTATCAAAAGACTTCTTCTCTCTTAAAAATTTAAGCATTTACATTTGGTTTTATGCTACAAGAAATCGTGCTGGTCCCTGGACAAAAAACAAATATCTTGAGCAGTACACAATTAAAAATGATTTAAAATATAGACGAGAAATTGTAATGAGTGGTTTTGCTCAACTTGAAGTAATATATCAATAATTTTTTATCCAATCTAGATATAACACATATTTAGTATAACAATTTAAAAACAAATAATAATGAATAATTTAATTATCAAAAAAGCAATATTAATAATAGCAATGATTTCAACAAGTTTTGGAATTTTTGCTCAACAAAGCGAACAGCAACAAAAAAAAACCGAAATATCAGTAGAAATTGACCCTGCAACTTTTGGGTTTAAAGGTTATGGAATACATCTAAGAATTAAACCAAATAATAGTGAGCATTTATTAATCGGGATAGGTGCTTATGCAATGGATTTCCCAAGTGTTTTAGTCGATTTCAATAACAAGAATAAGGATAAAGGATGGAATATCCGTCTAAATCAAGGTTATGGAGTGTTTGGAGAATATCATTTTTCAGAAGTAAACAAAAAATGGTTCGTTGGTGGCCAACTGGCATTACAAGAATATAAAATTGAAAACGAAACCATTGTAGGGAGCGAAAAATTCACAAACTCTTTACTAATGGCCTATGGTGGTTATACTTGGCAACCATTTGATTTTGGCTTTTACATAAAACCTTGGGCAGGTATTGGGTACACATCAAAACTATCAGGTACTAACACACTTGGTAATTCAGAATATGATATTGCACCAATTATGATGTTTGCCACCTTACATTTTGGCTATACTTTTTAGTCTCTAAACAATGAAATTATTAATCATTTATATAATCAATAGAATGAATACAAAAACAAAATATATAATCGGAAATAGTATTAACTATTTGCTTTCAGCAGTACTAATAATTAGTGGAGTTTTAAAACTTGTTGGCTTTGAACCATACAAAGAAATGATTATGAGATTAAGCCCTCATTATTATGAAAATATTTACTTAATCGGAATTGTAGCAATCGTATCGGGGGTTTTATTTGCAATTCCAAGAACATTTACTTTGAGATTTATTGCAACTTTGGTTTTCCTTGGTGGAACTATATCAGCACATATGCAAATTGGAGACAATTTTATCCCTCAAATTGTATTTGTTTACCTCACAGCATTTACTGCATATCTAAAAAGACCTGAATGGTTTAAAAAGAAAATAACGAATGCCTAACAAAGTGTATAAGTAATGGCTAAGAAAGTGCAAACCTCAAAGTTTGTGCTTTTTTATCGCCGCTACTTATACACAAACCGTTATGCTTAATTATAATTTGACAAATGGAACTCTTTAATCAAATGATCCTTATTTTAGTTCAACCTATCATTTAATCTAAATTAATGCTAAAGAACTTCATAAAACACCTTTTAATTGTTTCCTCTATTTTAATATTAGTGGGTTGTAAAGACAAAAATCCATACGACTGTAACCTTGATAAACAAATTCTTTCATTCAACGATAGTCTAATGAATCAAGATGATTTCAAGGAGGGGTATGACCGTATTTTAAATACCGTTGAGGAACCTGACATGGAACAATGCGATACAAAAACATTCCGACTCATAAATTCTCATAGTTGGGACTTTGATATTTGGTCGTATCGTTTTGAAAAGCAGTCTGAAGGTGGATTACTTACAATAAAGAAAACCTACACGGAAGCTTATAAAGAATTTGAGGGAGTAAACGACACAATACTAATTAGAAACCTTACTACAGAAGAATGGGAAGAAATAGAAAATACATTTGAATCAAATTGCTTTTGGACAATGCAAATAGGAATAGATCGCAGAGGGCTTGACGGAGGTGTGTATTGGCTAGAAGCATATGACCCTTTAGCCGTTAACCCAACTGAGAAAAAATATTTTACAGCAGCAAGATGGTCTCCAGAAAAAGGGACAGCATTTGACAACATTTGTAATACAATTTTTGAAATTGCTTATACAGAATAAAACAAAAGCTTCACACAAAGTAAATGTCATTGTGTGAAGCTTTCTTTGATTTGGACCCGTTAGAGCCGAAACAGTATTAGTGGAAAACGGACCATAACAAGCAAATAAATTGTCTGAATTAAAAAAAACGTAGATGGGTGTAATAATTTTTGATTTTGGCCACTAACCAAGTAAAAGTTAGGTTATGAAAACAAAAAATCAAACTAGAAGCATTTCAATTCTTCAAATATCTGGATCACTTATTTGGGCGGCACTTATTCTATTTTGCAGTATCTTATTAAACGATTCTGATAAAAATCAAATTGTAATAAATGCATTAATTATTGGTGCAGGTTTGCAGATTTCCCTATTGGGATATTTTGCAAATAAATTCTTAATGAATAAAAACAATGCATGAGTAATGGCTTTTACAGATTATCCATTTTACCTCATGTGGCCATTGTCATAAAAATTTGTCGGGCATATACCAATTCTCAGGAAGATTTTGAAGATTACTACCAAGAGGTGTGTTTACAGATTTGGAGAAGCAAAGATAATTTTAAGGAACAGTGTGAATGGTCTACTTGGGTTTATAAGATATCATTGAATGTATGCTTGACTTTGCTAAAGAAAAAGAAAAACAATTACCAGAATTTCGCTTCTGATTCCTTGCCTGAAGAAGCAATAGAAGAAAGCCATGCTTTCGCTGATGAATCTCTTAATCAATTATATAATGCCATTAGACAATTATCTGAAGTTGACAGAGGAGTGATTTTACTTTATTTGGAAGAAAAGTCATATCAGGAAATCGCAGATATTATTGGTACTAATGCTAACAATATCGGTGTACGAATTACAAGAATAAAGGAACGTTTAAAAAAATTATTAGATGGGAAGATCAATTGAAACAATTTGGAAAAAAGGATTTTTAGACAGTGACTCACTCGTTGCTCCTAAACTCAATGATTTATACAATCAAAAATCGAAAACTATTATAGATAAATTCAAACGAATGATGAAGGTTAATATTTACGTCATTATCGTTTTTGCATTTTTGAACTTGGGGCTGTACGCTGCGCTTGGCACTCCCTATACTGGGGTATTCATATTTTTTCTCTTTATGGGAGTTTGTTGGATAAGTATTAAACAGGGAAGAACCATGAAAAACATTGATGCTAGTTTGAATAGTTATGATTATCTCAAGTCATTCAATAGTTGGCTTGAAATGGCCATTTCCAACAATACAAAAGTCATGCGTTTCTTTTATCCTCTGGTTTTTTTAGCATCTTTGATGCCAATAGTACATGCAGTGAAAGCAGGAGAAGTAACGAATGCAGCGATTTTGAATTCTGGATTTCATCTAGTCTATGGGATCCCAACACTTACATGGATTATAGCCCTTGTAATTGCGGTTCTAATTTTTGTTTTTGGTGGTAAAATTTATAAATGGGATGTGAATTTGGCTTACGGTCGAATTTTAAGAAAACTCGAAAATATGATTGCTGAAATGGAGGAGTTGAGAAACGAAAGCGAAACCCCGTTTTAATGCAGTTTCGCAGGAACACTATACACAATTAAACACCCTAACTTGCGTTCAAAGAACAACATCTATGACATGAATCGCATTCTTTACATTTTCACATTTACACTCCTTGCCCTGTTACTTTCTTGCTGTAGTAAATTTGAAATCATTACTCATAAAGGAAATCTAGTAACTGTTAACAAAGGGTACAACCCAAATTGGAATCCAAGCGAAACAGTATTCGGAAAAAAAACTGTAACTGATTCAACAACTGGAGATATTATTTCTATCACCAAATATAGATGCATTGAAAAAAGTTTCGGACGGGAAAAATGTATTTCAAGAACCAGAATATATGAAGATGGCAAGTGGACAATTGGTTGGACCAGACAGAAAATATGGTATGAATTATATTAATCAAATTAGTTAATCTATTTCGATCAAGTGACCTCATTTTTTTATTACTTTTAGTAGAAATAATTTCCCAAAACAGTTTCGACTTAACTTTACTTGAATGATACGGTAATCGATTCTTTTCAGTTGAGTTAATTATAGAAATTAGTGGGACAATAACTATAAAAGGAATAAAATCCATATGAGTTTTATTTGGATGTTGTCAGTAATTAAAAAAATGAAAAATCAATTAAAAATATATTTAGTAACCATTTTAGTTATACTCCTTTCCTCTTGTAATGTACAAACACAAACTAACAGTTCAACAAATCCCCAAAAACAATTAGATGTTAAACTAGAAACTACAAAATTTACTATTAAAAAAATTGACACATTGTTTACTATCAATGCTCCTTCAAGGATGGTTCGTAAAATAAGGAAAAACAAGAAAGGAAACCTCCTCATTACAGCTTTTACAGATGTTATTGAATTTGATGGAGAAATATTCTCAAAAATCCCAAAACCAGTAGGAATTGAAAGTTTAGATGCATTTGATGCTTTAGAAGATACAAAAGGAAATATTTGGATAGCAAGCACTCGCTATGGTGTCTTTCGATATAATGGTAATGATTTTACAAATTTCACTACAGATAATGGATTAATACACAATAGAACAATGGATATCCATCAGGACAAAACAGGTAACATTTGGATTGCAACAATGGGTGGGGTTAGCTATTACAACGGAAAAACTTTTGATAATTTTACTACCAAGGAAGGATTAACCAATAATGATGTTAATACGATTATGGAAGATAAAGCGGGAAAAATATGGTTTGGTACTAGAGGAACGTTATGTATTTATAATCACTTAACATCTAAATTTACTCAAGTAACAAAAAAAGAAGGTAATTCTTTCAAAAATGTATGGACATTATTAGAAGATAGTAATGGTAATATTTGGATTGGTGGAGAAGATGGTCTTTCGAAATATGATGGCTTAGTATTTACAAATTTCACTACTGAATTTGTTAGTTGTGTTTATGAAGATAAAATCGGAAATATTTGGACTATCTCATCTGAAGGTTCTCTAAAACGATATGATGTGGATTCTTTAGATAATTTAAAGCCAATTTCAACCGAAATATATAAAAATAATAGTATGTCTTTTAGAGTAATTGAGGATAAAGCAGGCAAAATTTGGGTAGGAAGCCTTCAAGGAGTATTTAACTATGATGGAAAATCTATAAATTATTTGAAAAACAAGGAATAACTAGAAAAATAAAAAACTACTAACAATATGGAAAAAGTATTAAAACAACTTTTTTCGCATACCGTTATACATCATTAAACAACAACAATGAATTGGGAAGAAATAAAAAAAGATGTTTCGAAAATTCACCCAAAAAGAGAAATAGCTATTTATACACTGCAAAGCCCAAACAGAAAATCTTTAGGATGGGTTAATATTGCATACGCAAACTATGATTTTAGAGAATTTTGTAGATACTGTGTTGAAATACAGATTAGATTAGGAAAAAGAGATAAAAAAAAAGAAAAACTTAATCGCTTTCAAATGCATTTTAAATTAGCGAAAATTGGAAATGAAAAATTAGATTTTGAATTCATTGAAAATTATTTTATCAAACATTTTTCTGGAATTTGCACCGCTTTATTTCTTTATATTAAAACAACCAAAAGGGGTTTTCAAATTCAAATTTATGTTGATAATATTGAAGCCACAACCAATAGACTCAATGAAATGAAAACTGATAAAAATAGAATTTTCGACTTTGATTATAAAATTACAGAAGATGAAAACTGGGACATTATAGGAATGATGTTGTACTAAAAAAATATGCATGAAATTTGACTCTATCACCTCATTTTTTTATTCCTTTTAATAGAAATAATTGCCCAAAACAATTTCGACTTAACTTTTCTTGACAAATCAATAAACGATTCTAAATAGTTGAGCTAATTGCAAAAATTTATGGGACAATAACTTTAAAAGGAATAAAGACTATTATCTTTTTTCAAACGTTGGCAGTGATTAAAGGAGAATAACCGTAACCTCATTACAAATTCTGTGTCTCATGTAAAAAAGACATCATGAACATTAAGAATATAGCGATTACACTTTTATCTGTTTTTCTATTTACCAATGGATTTGCACAAGTAGAAAAGTCATCTAACCTTCACAAAACAATAAAAGAAATAGACAGTCTACTGTTTAATATTGGGTTTAATACTTGTGACATCACACTATTTAAGAAATTAGTAAGTGATGATTTTGAGTTTTACCATGACCAAGCGGGAATTACAAGTTCAAAATCTGAATTTATTCTTGGAATAGAAAATGGCCTTTGCAAATTAGATTATAAACCAAAAAGAGTTTTAGATGAAAAATCATTAGAAATATATCCTTTAAAGAAAAACGGAGTTTTGTATGGAGCAATAGAAAATGGAATACACAGTTTTTATGCAATCGAAAAAAACAAAGAAGAATACTTAACGAGTACTGCAAAATTTACCCACGTATGGATTCTAGAAAAAGAAGGTTGGAAATTAAGTAAAGGGATAAGCTATGATCATAAAGATGTCGACAAACCAATTGATAACGAATTATTATTTACAGACAAAGAAGAAACAGAAAGATGGCTAAAGCAAAAGAATATTCCTGCCTTAGGAATCGGATATATTGAAGATGGTGAAATTAAACAAATGAATGTTTTTGGTAATTTGGAAAGAGGAAAACCGGCCCCCATGAACACAATTTGGAATGTTGCTTCACTGACAAAACCTATTACAGCTTTGGTAGCCTTAAAACTAATTGATTTAGGAAAATTAAGTTTAGATGAGCCCGTTTACAAATACTATATAGACCCAGACATCAGTGATGATCCAAGGACGAAAATGCTAACGGCAAGAATTATTCTAAGCCATCAAACAGGATTTTCTAATTGGAGAAGTAATAATGACAATGATAAATTGAGTTTTGAATTTGATCCCGGTTCAAACTATCAATATTCAGGTGAAGGATATGAATATTTGCGAAAAGTGCTAGAAAACAAATTCAATAAGACGCTAGAGCAATTGGCAAATGATTTGATATTTAAGCCACTCAAAATGAATAATACACGTTTTATTTGGGACCATGACGTTGACGAAACAAGGTTTGCAAAATGGCATAATAATGAAGGAATGCTATACCCAACTGAAAAAAGTTTAAAAGCAAATGCAGCAGACAACCTTTTAACAACAGTTGAAGATTATTCAAGGTTTATGATTTACATCTTAAATGGTGCAGGGATATCAGAAGAATTGCAAGCAGAAATGGTGAAAAATCAAGTGAAAATTAATGATTTTAAGCATTTTGGATTGGGTTGGTGGATTGATGAAAACATTAATTTAGCGGGAGATTTTGCAATGGTTCATGGAGGTGATGATATTGGTGTACATGCAATTGTGTTTATGATTCCTAAGACCAAACAAGGCCTTCTTATTTTTACTAAGAGTGACAATGGAACTGGTGCTTATCAAGAAGTCCTGCTAAAATATTTGGGAGAAAATGGACAAGGAATAATGGAAGTAGAAATGAAAAGATAAAATTCGCTTTAGCCAATTTATTATAGAATTATATAAGTCTCATTGTTCCGATAGTTATGATAGACCACCTTACAATGTAAAATTACCATCTTTATATATTGAAAACTCCCTTAAAGATAAATCATTAGTTCCCCAACAGAATCAAAAGACATTTTATGCATTAATTGCTAAACGAGACATTTATGGAGTCAATTACTTTATCAAAAAAGGCATTGATGTAGCAGCCAATAACAATCAAGCAATTGTTGAAGCTGTGAAAGTCAATGATCCAGATGCGTTTGATATATTAATGTCAAATGGAGCAGATCCAATTTCTCGTGGTGAAGAAATATTCGATATTGCCATATTGAATAATTATAAATCGTTTAATTTCGGATACCAATCCGTTTTACAAGTAATGCTTGAAAAAATCGAATTCTCTGATCAGCTTAAAAATAGAGCACTAGTAAAATCCACCGAATTAAAAATCAGTTGTTCTATGGAGGACTTGATAGATAATGGAGCAAAAATAAGTGGATATAATTTTATTAAACAAATTATAGCCAAGATTACTA
Source organism: uncultured Crocinitomix sp. (assembly GCA_937139035.1). Taxonomy (GTDB): domain Bacteria; phylum Bacteroidota; class Bacteroidia; order Flavobacteriales_D; family Crocinitomicaceae; genus Crocinitomix. The sequence goes on from CAKZPK010000042.1 coordinate 19,365, forward strand.
AAAAGAATCGTCACGAAAAGGCACGAAAAAGAATTGGGAAATTTTCACCTCTAAAGAATTATCCATTCACCCTTGAAAGGGTTACAACTCTAAACTAAAAAAAACAACACATCCAGTATAATTACGGGTTTTCCAAACAACCGTATTAATGCGTTAATTATTCTATTGACAAATGCTGATTTTTGATTTATTCAATATTTCAAAAAGAGTATTATGGCCAAAAGACACACGGTAAAAATCACACAAATTATTTGTAATGACCCTTCAGAAAATGAAGGTGACGAACTTTATTTGCTTTATCAAGCAGATGGAGGAAACCAATATCGCTATCCTGAAAAGTTAAAGAGTAGTCATGAAATGGACGACAATGATGACGAGGACACATGGAACGTTAATCTTGAGTTAAACTTTGATTATGAAGTTATTCTACAACTGTGGGATAATGATGATGCAAACCCAGATTATTTGCAAAGTCATGACTTTCAACCTAGCAGTGGTTCAGGGAGTATAGAACTAAAGAACACAAATGACGCAGACTATACGGTATACTACGAATACATTAATTAAAAACAGACTATGAACGATCAATTTATAATACAAGCTACGGATTATGCTGAAATGTTTGAATCAAAAGGAATTACTACGGATGAAAAACCACAGCCCATTGATTATGAAATCAACGCGAATGAGAAAAAAATTGCCGAATTAATTGTTGAAACCTGGAACGATTACAAGGCAACATCTGAGGGTGCAGCAAATATCGCAAACTTAAAATCATCCTCAATAGAAGAAATTCAGTTAGGCATTAAAAACATTTACCAAGGACCTGCATTTGCATCTTGCCTTAACTCCATTTCATCTATGGATTTAGGAACATTGAAAAGCGTTACACTAGGACTTTCTGCTAGTGTAGCAGCAGTTGTGGGTGTTGTTGTTGCTGCAGGATGCATTTTTGACATTAAAAACCCATTACATGTAGAAGGCTATGTAACAGGAGGCGGACTTTTTGGAGTTGACGCTGACATTGATTTAGTGGAAGAAGCTGGATTTTGGAATTGTGAATATGACGATTATGGAGGGAAATCTTTTGGTGTTATTTTAGCCGGGGAAGAAATTGGCGGATTTTCTGTTGGTGCTTTCGGATCAACACTCAACATCATTAGTTCATTCACAGGATTTTCGGTTGGATTTGCTGAGGGTGAAGGATTAGAAATATCTGCATGTGTATCCTACACCATTGAAATTGATGCGCTTGATTCTTTACGCCCAGTTTATCAATTTCCAAAATCCAATTTTTTAATTCTGACTAAACTTGTTTGTAACCACACCTCGCCTGATGGAGCTGGTGATGAAGATGAGGTTTACTTTACATTTAGAGCGGATGAGAGTATCACTTATTATTTCCCTAAAACGAACTACTATTCCATGAAGGATAGCGGTGAATATAGTACTTGGGACTGCGGTCGCTCAGTTTGGTTTAACAATAGCGTTTACATTGAAGTATACGACATGGATGATAGCAGTGGTGATGACTTACTTGGAACAGGCACAATAAACCTATCTGATTTGCCAACAAACGGTTCTGAAGTGTCATTTGATCTTACTATTGAAGATGATGACGCCTCCTATACCATGTATGCCAAACTTGTTCAAACGAACTAAAAATCACACTTATAAAAAAGGCAATGCCTCTCATAAGCATTGCCTTTAATTTTAATATTGTTTATTCTTTCTAGCTCAACGGAGGTAAAATCCCCATTTTGTCAGCAAAGTGATGACAGTAATCTCTTAAATCTTCTGACATGTTTTTTTCGCCTGTAGATTTTTCAAAAGAATCAGCCAAGGTAAGTAATGTTTGATGCATGAATTTTTTCATATCGTCTACGGTAAAATCTTTGTTCCATAAATCGATACGCATAGCTGCCTCTTGGCTTTTATCCCAAAAAGCTAATATCATTGCTTCTGCCTTTGCTCCTTCAACTCCGCCGCCACTTGCAGACCAAGTGATTTCTTCCGGCAAATTATTTTCGTTTGTCAATACTTCAATATCAATATTTGACTTTTTTAGATTACTCATTCTCTTGTGGTTTATATGCTTTTAATATTTTTGTTTCACTCGTTTCATTCAATAATTCCTCTAAAGAAACATCTTCGTTTTTTTCCATGTAAGCGCGCACCATTTGCCAGCCCATAAATTGTCCAATTCTACCTGGAGAATCATCAATTCCTACAGTTGTTGGTGCCTCTTCGAAAAATCTTAATTTCACTTTCATATCAACGGAATAAATCCAGCTCATATCCATTAAATATTGCCAAATACTATATTCACTTGCTAAAGCATAATCATACTCATCTTTTGTGTATCGAATAATCAAATGTTCTTCAAAATCAGGCATCATAGCTTCCATTACGTACATCAATTTTCCAAAATAAATCATGCTTG
>CAKZPK010000043.1 GCA_937139035.1 uncultured Crocinitomix sp.
TATAATCCAAATCATTCAAAATCCATTTCCACTTTTTACTATCCGCTTTATACCACGTTGTATTATTGTGTAACCAATCTTGATTGGCATAGTAAGTTTCAAAAATGATATAATCAATAAATGATTTGATACTTACCTGCTCCTTTACTCTTTTATAATCAACATCTTCAGTTATTTCATTGGGCAAACTTTGAATCAGGGAATCAAAACGTGCTTTTTCCTTTTTAGAACCGTCTTTAAGAATTGTCCGATCGCCATACACTTCGCAGTAAAGGATTGTTACGTCCTTCTTTTTTTTATCTTCAATTTCAGCAATCAAAAGTGGATCAATACGCTGACGCCTATTATACTCTCCCCAATAATTACCATTAATAAAAACTGGAACTGGCATTCCATTCAAAACTGCAACCTCAGAATTATATGCCAACCTATGCATCAACAAATCTGCAAACATTGTTCTGCTATTGTCATTTCCTCCTTGTCTCAATAGAAAGCTAGATGCTTCAATCAATCGCCCATCCTGTGGCTCATAAAAAGAAGATACCTTTGTTGGTTTTCCTTGTTCGTCTAAAACCTTAAATTTTAATGATTTTTGAGAAAAATAGCGCGTAGCATTTCCACTTATCTTCATTTCGCAAGGATATTCAATTAACGAACTATGATTATAGATCTGCTTAAAAAACTGAACATCTACCTGCCGCCCCCATTTGGATCCTCTACTTGCAAAATTTGCGGCCCTATACCACCAATCTTTTTGAAATCCCTCGTCATGCGAAGATTCCTCACCATAAATCATCAACCCGTTTTCCCAGTCAAATAAATCATCTTGATTAATTGTAATATTTATAAGTCCTGATGTATCAAGCCCCAAATCAAAATAAGTCAACACTTTCGATTTAGATTCCGTTAACTTTGATTCATCCCTCACTTTTACAACAATGTTTTTTAGCATTGGAAAATCTCCCTTGGGATGACGCCAACGAATGGACGTGCTTTTATAAATAATTTCAGGATTTTTTAAATCATCAATTTTTAAACCTTGTTCCGGCGCCTCGTTATACGAATCACCTCCATCCATAGAATACAATAAGGTTAAATTTGGATTATTTAATGAGATATCACCTCCTAAAAATGCTCCTTGTACAGGATAATTCACCTGATCATCTACAGACAAACTAGAGGTCGTATATTTTTCTAGATTTAAAAGAGGCTTCTTAATATTAGGAAAAGCTACCCATAAAAAAGCAATGCTCAATACTAAGAACAGCAAGAGTGAATCTATGCCTAATTTCTTTAACACTGCTAAACGAATTTATTTTTTAAGTGGTGTAAAAAGAACGATACCAAATAACACCACACAACCGATCCCCGTTTGAACAACACTACCAACACCACAGCCAACACCTATTAGCACCACCATTACTTGTCCAATAGTTTCTAACTTACCTTTTTCTTTACCGCGTAATAACAATAATAGCACAGCTGCACCTAAAATAGCTAGCGGTTCAGTCATTTTCACCAATGAAGCCATTAATGCAGCCGAAACTCCGATCAAAGCACTATATTCTAATAATGACTCTCCAAGCTTTTTATTGACAATGATTTGAAGGATGTGCGCTGCAAGTCCTGCGCAGAGCAATTGAAACAAAAAAAGAGGTATCTGATCTGTTGGAAAACCGTTCAACAGGTCAGTAAAAAAATCTTGAATCGTACTCATAAATTGGTTAGCTTAAAATATTTATGCTTGGCTTTTGCGCATACGAAGGTACATCAACCGCGAAGTTTTGCAAAATTGTAGGCATTAATTCTCGTGTAGAGACTTGGTGCGTACTCATTTCACTCACCTTATAAGAGGGATGGTAAATATAACAATGTCCTTCCGGAATATGATAAGCTGTGGCAGAAGACTTGTCTTCGATCACCACATTTTCTAAACCAGTTTGATCAAAAGGAATTTCTACTCCATTAGATTCAACTATAACAGTTTTTAAATTTTGCTGCCCCAAATCAACAGAGAATCTTCCTTCTCCCATTTCGCGATACTTAATCGGTTTTGTATTGATCGTTAGGGTATCCAAATTCTTTTTGAATACTTCACCATCTTTTACAGAATAATTAAACTGTGGTAACATACAAGGCAACAACTCATAATCATTTGGTGCAATACCTAACATTTTAAAAAACGCATCATGGTTGGTCACGTACAACTGCGTCTCAATAGGTTCAGATTCTACAGCCTCTTGTCCCATACTAGATGTAATCACCAGTTTATAAACTGGATTTTTGTCAACAAATGCCGCTAATCTTTGTAACATTTCATCTGTTTTCCCCATGGTAAAAAGGATCTCATTTTCATAAGTTGATATCCAATCTTGTCCATATTTCATGTCTTTATATTCAGTTGGAAAAACTGCTGCCCAATAGCGGTGTTGACTTGAAGCGACATGATTAGTAAAGAAAGTTGTAAAATCAGGTTTTTCCTTTTTGAGCAATTTAAAAAACACATCAAAACTCAAAACGGTTTGATATGTTCGGCGTCTAACCGTTTTCCAAGGTGTTCTTTTTTCCTGAATTAAGTGCCCGCCAATATCCTTCATTGTTCCGGTCTTAAACCCTAAACTTCCTATTTTTCCAAACAGTTTAAACATGTCTTTATATGGAATAGTTGAATCTACATTTCGTGCAGACTTACGACTCAATTTCAAATTAATATCTTGAAACAGTTCTACATTTTTTGGAAAACACTCCTTTCCTGTAGCAAAAACATCTGGTACATAAAAACTATAATGTCCTTGTGTTTCAGGCGGAGGATAAGAATGTAATGATCCAAAAACACCTGTTTTTACATTATTCTTAGCCAAAATCTGCCAAATTGGAGGAAATTCAGCATCCACTTTAGACAAATCTTGATTGAAATCAGAAATAAAATGTTCTTGGTTAGTAACCCCTCTATGCAAAGTTGGCCATGTATTCCACGGAGAAATATGCCCTCCGTTTTCACAATAGGTTTCAAACTTTTTTAATGAAGAAATGTTTTTTGCTATCCATGAATTAGGACGCATTTTACAATAATATTCGATAATTCGAATTGGCACCTCATTTAATTCGTAAAGTATAATTTTATCCATTCTGATCAGATCTTGCGCGGTTTTCAGTGCATTTCTATAGCAGAAACAACACCCCGTAAATGTAGTCAAAAAAGCCGAAAAATGCTTGCTTGAGCCCCATTAAAGGGTGAAAGAAAAAATGATTCTTGTCAGTTATTACACGCAGAGTAGATTTTCAAATAACTATATTTGGCGATAATCTTATAATACAAAATAAGCCAAACAACTGGTTCTTTGAGTTTGAGCAGAATGGATAAAAAAAATGATCACATATTAATCATCAATAGTCTGCGTGGATTAGCTGCCACGGCTGTTTGCCTTTTCCATTTTGTTGCTACAACTCAGGATTATGTGAATAATGAAACTGTCCTTTCTATTTTTGAATATGGAGACCGAGGTGTGCAATTATTCTTCATCATCTCAGGAATCGTTATCCCTCTATCCATGATAAATAGTGGATACTCGCTCAAAAAATGGAAGAGTTTTATTCTTAAACGCTTCGTTAGAATTGAACCACCTTACTTAGTAGCTGTAGCAATTGGAGTCGTTTATTTAATTGCTAGAAATTATGTTCCAGGAACAGTTGCGGTAGATTTAACCCCAAGCTTTACAGAAATTCTTTTACATATAGGTTACCTTATTCCTTTTGTTGAAAATGCGAATTGGGTAAATCCTGTATTTTGGACCTTAGCTGTGGAATTTCAATATTATTTAGCCTTGTCATTGTTCTTCCCTCTGGTTTTGACAGGTAAATTACTCTACCGCTCAATATTCTATGCGCTGTTTATCGGCGGAGGTTTCGCAACCTTATCTTACGCTTTCTTTCCTCATTGGAGCCCTTATTTTTTAGCCGGCATTATTTATATTCTAATGCGTAAAGAGGTTATCTCTAAAATTGAGTTTGGAGTTATGGCGCTTATCTTAATGCCAGTTATTTACTTTAATCTGGGCTTGGTTGATTTGATTATTGCAATCTCTAGTCTTGCTGTCATTCATTATTTCTCCAATTTTAAAACTAAACTGACATTGTTTTTGGGTAAAATATCCTATTCGCTCTATTTAATACATTCCATGATTGGAGCTGCATTCATCAACTACTTATCTCATATTTATAGAGAACCTTACCAAAAGTTTCTAGTAATTAGCTTAGGATTCGTAATTAGTGTAGGATCTGCCTATATTCTTTATCGATTTGTAGAAAAACCGAGTCATAAATGGGCTAAAAAAATTGGGGAATAATTAAAACGCCTGATTCTTTTTATCCAAAATCTTTAAAAGGTATTGTCCGTATTGATTCTTAGATAATGGCTTTGCTAATTCAGCCAGTTGCTCTGCTGTGATATAACCTTTGCGGTAAGCTATTTCCTCGATACAAGCAACCTTTAAACCTTGCCTTTGCTCAATTGATGCAATAAAATTCGAAGCTTGAATCAAGGACTCATGCGTTCCCGTATCCAACCAAGCCATTCCTCTTCCTAGTAGTTCAGTTTTCAACATTCCTTCTTCGAGATAACGTTTATTTAAATCCGTTATTTCCAACTCTCCACGTGCAGAGGGGGCTAATGTTTTCGCTTTTTGAATTACTGAATTATCATAATAATATAATCCCGTTACAGCATAATTTGATTTTGGGTCTGTCGGTTTTTCTTCCAAACCAACCACATTTCGATTTTCATCAAACTCCACTACACCATATCTTTCTGGGTCATTCACATAATAACCAAACACTACTGCACCTTTCTCTAAGTCGGCAGCACTTTCCAATATCTTAGGCAATCCATATCCATAAAAAATATTATCCCCTAAAACCAAACACACATTATCATCACCTATAAAATCTTCTCCTAAAATAAACGCTTGTGCTAATCCGTCAGGAGAAGGCTGTACACAGTATGAAATTTCTAAACCAAGGAAACTCCCATCTCCAAACAACTCTTTAAATACTGTAATATCTCTTGGTGTCGAAATGATCAATATCTCTCTAATACCTGACAACATTAGGACAGATAAAGGATAGTAAATCATAGGTTTATCATAGATAGGTAATATTTGCTTTGACACTGATTTTGTCAATGGATAAAGCCTTGTTCCTGATCCTCCTGCTAGAATAATTCCTTTCATGTGATTTTACTATTTAATTTGGTTAACGATTTTTTTTCAAATGTGTTACTTAAATGGATGAATTTAATTATTTTTGTTTATATATCTATCAAGACGATAGATAACCTAAATTTATAGCAATATGAAAAAAAATTACAAAAGTTTAAAATTAATTCTAGGCTTAGCATTATTTGCCTCTGTACAAGCAGAAGCGCAAGATGTCTATACCTACACAGGAGCCACAGACACTTATGTCGTTCCTGCAGACATTACAAGCATCAGTATTGAAGCAAACGGATCTAAAGGATTAGATGGCGCTTCTTCAACTGGAGGAAATGGTGCAACCATGTATGGAGAATTTGCAGTAAGTCCTGGTGACGTTCTTACCTTTTATGTAGGAGGAAACTCAGCAGGAATCAAAGCAGGTGGAGATGGATCATGGGTTGAAAACACAACTTCAGGAACATTATTAATTGTTGCCGGTGGTGGTGGCGGAGCTACTCATAGCCGTGACGGTGCAGGAGCGCCTATTACAAATGACGGAAATGCTTCAATTAGCCATGACGGATACACAGATGGTGCACCAGGAACTGGCGGAAACGGCGGAGGAGCTGGAACAGGAGCTTGGGGAACTGGTGGTGGCGGAGGATGGCTATCAGCTGGAGCTGCAGGTGCAGGATCTCCAGGTGGAGCAATGCCTTGTTTAGCTAGTTACGGAACTACCTATGCTGCTGGTGCTGGTGGAGGATACTCTGGCGGTGGCGGAGTAGACATGGATTCAGGTTGGGGAACTGGTGGCGGTGGTGCCGGAGGTTCTTACAATGTAGGAGACGCACAAGACAATCTTGCGGCTAACAATGCAGCTTTAGGAGAAATTACTTTCACTGAATTATGCTCTCCAATTACTGTTACTGTAACTTCTGAATCAGTTTGTTTAGGAGACACATTCACAATTGACGGAGCTGGAGCTGGAACAATTTCTTGGGACGGTGGAGTTGTTAATGGCGAGCCATTCACAACTGTAGATGCTGGAGTTTTCACATATACATCAACAAGTGATTCTGATGCTGATTGTGGTTATTCAGTTGAAATTGAAGTTTTAGAATTACCAGAAGTAACAGCAAGTGCTGACGAAACTTCAGTTTGTGCAGGAGAATCAATTACCTTAACTGGTGGTGGAGCTGACACTTATGAGTGGACACCTGGTGACATTGTAGACGGAGAAGCATTTACTCCAGAAGCAGGAGAACATACTTTTATGGTTGTAGGTACAGATGACGCAGGATGTGAAAACGCTGCTGAAATTGATGTACTTGTTTTTGATTTACCAGAAGTTACTGCTACTGCTGATGATGATGAAATTTGTTTAGGTGAATCTGTTACTTTAACAGGTGAAGGTGCTACTACTTACGAGTGGGATGGTGGTGTTGAAGATGGTGTTTCATTTACACCAGATGCAGCAGGAACAAATACTTACGAAGTTACTGGTACAGATGACAATGGATGTGTTAACACAGAAACTGTTGATGTAACTGTTTACGAAGCTTTAGAAATTGCTTATACTACTACTGACGAACTATTTGGTGATGATGGAGAAATCAACATTACAGTAACTGGAGGAAACCCAGCATATACTTTTGATTGGGATAATGATGGAACTGGAGATTTTGATGATGATGAAGATTTAACAGGACTTGCAGGTGGAACTTATATCGTAGTTGTAGAAGATGCAGCAGGATGTACTGCTACTGAAACAATTAACTTAGCGACACAATTAAGTATTGGAACTGAAAACGGAATTGCTTTAGCTGTATATCCTAACCCTACAGTGGGTGCAATTACAATTCAAACTGCTGGAAACTTCAACTATGAGTTAACAGCAATTAACGGTGACATTATGCTAAATGGACAAGCTGTTGATAAAACTGAAATTTCTTTGGATGATTTTGCTAGCGGAATTTATTTTGTTAGTGTAAAAACTCAAGGACAAGTTAAGACTATCAAAGTAGTTAAGAAATAAAAACTACGTTTTTCATAGAAAGAGGCTACCATTATTGGTAGCCTCTTTTTTTTTGCATAATCCTCACTACAACATCCCTTATTCTATAGGGCATTAAATATTAGTTCTTCCATTTAATGCAGAATCTTAGATTTTTTTTCGATATTTGGTTGCATACCCTCTTTGAACAAACCACCATGAAGAAACTTTTAATTTTCTTGCTCCTACTGCAGGCTTCAACTCTAACGGGTTGGGGGCAATGTGAACCACAACAGGAGACCGATACCTACAGAAACAGAGCTTATGCAAAAGGAACAGT
>CAKZPK010000044.1 GCA_937139035.1 uncultured Crocinitomix sp.
AAGCAAATCACAACAGCCTGGCAGCCGCAGGTTGATGGCTCTGTGGTCGAACAAGGTGCTCCTAAACTAGCATCAAGTTCTTCCCCGTCTGCCTTAAAACGTCTAATGAAAAAACTAGTCTCTTTTCAAGATAAACGAGGACTATTAATTCTAAGCAAATTAGTATTACACGATAATGAGGAGGTTAGAAATCGTGCAATTAAAACCGTAGGAAAATTATTAGACAGTTTATACGATAACAAAAATATTTCACCACGAATTCTTTTAAAAAAAAGTAAGGATGAGGCTATTTTAAATGCTAAAACGACCTTATTAATTGATTTGTTAAAACAAGAGCAAAACAATTTTGAAAATCAGACGATAATTCTTCAATATCTAGCAAATTCTGCGGATGACGAGTTAATTATACGAAATGCGGCTATCTTTTTAGCACCCTCAAACGTGCATTTAGAAAAAATTGGAATTGAAATTATAGGCAACACTAAATCTAAGAAGCTTTCAAAGGCTCTATTGCCCTTTTTGAGACTTGATTCTGATATTTTCAGAATGCGACAGGCAATTATTGCCAGTAAAAAAATTGGGAGTCATGCATTGACAACAAGCATTATAGAATTGTTGCAACACCGCAATATGAATATTAAAAAAGCCGCGGTGGACTATTTAAGTTCTCATTGGAATTACCATACAATTGCTCCATTATTCAATCTTTTAAAATACAATGATAATAGTGGATTAAGAGCTGCTGTAAAGTCTGCATTAACAAGTATTTTGTATGATGATTATTTAAGCTACGCATTAAACACGCTTGAATATGCCAAAACAAATCGTGAAAAAGAACTTATCCTTAATGCAATAGATTCTGAGCAGTATGAATTGATTAATGAAATAGGAAGAATTCATCCTAATAGAGGGTTCAAAGTAGAAATTAATGAAGAGCGTGATTCGGTAAAGCAACCTGACCTGCAACTGAATTCTAAAGCCATAACATCTTGCAATAATGCCTTGCAAGAATTAATTGCCAATGATTCTGATAAAAACAAAAAGCACCTGCATGAAAAGGTACAGTTATTGAATGGACACGAGTTTATTTTAATAACGAATGAACTTAGATTAACTATTGAAAACCATGCTGAATTAGCCCCCTTATTATTAGACATTTTAAGACAAAAGAGCGGCATAACTGATGCTAAAACTGTGTATTTGGCGGCTTCTTCCAACGATAATAACATTAGAAATTGGGCTTTTCCTACATTCTTGCAAACTGAGAACAATTTTGACAAGGTTCAGCAATTAAAAATGAATAAAAACCTTGCCAAATTGACAATGGAATACTTTATTGCAACAGATTCCAGTAAGATCATTAATTGGGCTATAAGTGAACATAGCAATGATTTAACGCAACAAATATTCAATACGTTTGAGCATTGGGAATTTCAAGAAATGGTGCGATTAAACACAGCGTTACTAAGTAATAATGCGCATCAAGCTTTACGCTGGGTTTCTAAAGATCCTTTAATTAAATCAATTACGCTACCAATGCTTTTTAGCTTTTGTAAAACACAAGATAAAGTTGGTTTAATTGAAAAGCTCTATGAAGAAGATATTCTCTCTATTCAGTCCAATATTGCCGCTTTTTACACGAATCTTGAAGAGGCAGAAAAACAAGATTTCAGATTTACCTTTAAAGATCAAAGAAGACTTTTCCCATTCTTAATTTCGGCTTTTATAAGTGATCTTACTGAAGGACATCAATCCGTTTCATATGCTGTGCTCAATCAATTACAAATTGAAAAATTAGAGTCAACTTATTTAAGTTACATAACTCAATCACGTAACGAAATTCTTGAAAATCAAGATAAAATCGCTTCCCTTTTCAACATTCTAAAGGAGTGCGAAGCAGTATTCGAAAAAACAGTTGACAGATTAATTGAAACTGATTTATTTTGGGAAGATGATTTAAGCTTTGTAAATGCTGCAATTAGAATTAAACCAATCACTTTTAGGTGGCAATTATTAGCTAAACATATTAAAAATGGAAAGGTTGAATTGGTTCAATTATTCCACAAGCACTCCCCTATTCCCACAGAACTTTTGCATGTGATCAACGAAGCTAATTCTGCTGCAAAGTTGAGCATTCTCAATTGGTTAGAACAACTTCCAGAACAAACGTTGTATTTCCCGCAATTGTTTGACTCATTGACTGCAATGCGTCAAGATGGAGAGATAACACCAATCGTTTTACGTTTAATGTATAAAATGTGCGGCTATGATCAAAAGTATATTTCGGCAACACTAGAATACTTGCAAACTACACTTTCAAATGTGGATACCCAATTGCAAATTAATATCCTAAATGACTTATTGGCAAATGAATCAGAAAAGATATTAGCCATACAAAGCGCTAAAGAATTTTTACTTTCAAAATTTGAACAAACCGAGCAGCATACACTTGCAATATCCTGCATTATTCAATCCATTAATTGGTTAAACCCTGCTGATGTTAGTTTTTTACTGCAACATTTTAAACGACAACAAAGTTTTGATATTACTGTCATCTCAACCACTACTGATGCTATTGGCGACTTAACGCCGGAACAACAAATTCCAATTTTAATTGAACTAAGTAAAATTGAAACTTTCAAAAACGCAGCTTACAATGCTATTATGCTTCACTTCGGTGCAGATTATCAGGCTTTAGAATTATTAGAAGAATCTGATAAAACCAATGTAATAACATACGCAAAAACGCAAATATTAGCACAAAACATAGCAGATGAGCATGAATTAAGAGCAATTATTAAAAGTATGGGAGCTTATGGTGTTCCAAATTATGATCAACTACTAGCAACATTATTGAATGAACATAAGTCATCTAAAATAAGAAGTTTGGCTCTAAGAGAATTGAAAAAAACAGTTGCTAAATCTAAATATTTAGAAATTTGTCAATCTCTATTAACGCATAAGGACATTGGTTTACTTAAACAAGCAATTAGCACACTTGCTCATTCCAAAAAGGCCGAAATCACTCCTGCTCTAGTTCCGCTCTTATTTCATAAAAATTCACGCATAAAAAAATTGGCTATCAACGGCTTTACCATTTTAAATGAATCAGCATTGCCATATCTTAAAAAGGAGATTTCTAAAGCACGCCCTGATAAACGAAAAACCATTGAAGAACTACTAACGCGATTAGAAGAGGTTTAACCTAACCTAATAAGCGTTCTTACTTTTGAAAAAGAGAACGTCCACAATTGTTTTATAAATGATTACCAAATCCAAATACAGTGTCCAACTGCGGAGGTAAAGAATGTCAATTCGAATTCTGTTAGACATTGAACTCTTCCCATTTGTTTCCCCACGGTGTCCTGTAATTTGCGATAATCCTGTGATTCCAGGTTTAACCAAAATTCGATCATTGTAATTACTGATGGTTGAATCGTACTTATCGTTCAAATCTTTAATATGTGGTCGCGGACCAACAACTGACATTTGCCCTCTAAATACATTAATAAATTGCGGTAATTCATCAATGCTCAGTTTTCTAATTACACGGCCAATTTTTGTAATTCTAGGATCATTTTTTGTAGCCTGCTTAACACCAGAACCCTGACGCATAGATCTGAATTTTAGACACATAAAATATTTCCCATTTCTTCCGGCTCTTGGTTGAATGAAAAATACAGGTCCCCTAGATTCTAACTTAATTAAGATTCCTAAAATAACAGTCACCCAACTTAGTACCGTTATTATAACAATGGTTGAAAATAGGAGGTCAAAGCAACGTTTTATAATTAAGTTCTTTTGATCTATTAATGGATAATTCTCTAAATCCAACTCTGAATACTCTAAAGCAATAGACTCGAAACTGGCCTCCTCTTGCTCTTCTGCACTATTGTCTGAAACAACATGTACATTAACACCATATTGAAAAGAAAAAGCCAATAGTTTAGAAATATCTTCTTGCGAAACACAACGTGAAGAGCAATAAATTTCATTTAAGCCATTGTTCAAAATCAAATCTTGAATCGGTTCTTGTTCAAACTCGTTTAATTTCCCTTCTAAAATATGACCGTAACTCTTTTTCGATAAAAAACGATTAGAGAGTTGTTCCATTACTGGTGTATCACCAATAATTAAAAAACGATTATACCCTCTTCCTTTAATTCGATAAAAGCGTAAAACAAACACAAAGATTAATCGGCTCATTAAAACGAAGAGAATCGGTAATACCTCCCAAAAAGACGGCCAGGACATGCGAGAATTTAAAATCGCATAGCTTAATCCATAAAGAACAAAAAAGGTAAGTAACTGACGAACAGTTAAACCTAACAACTTATAATGGCTGATATATCTCCGTCCTGCTAAGCGTGGATAGTTCATTAAATTGGCAATTCCCCAAATGCTCAAAATCACTAAAAGATGTTCAGTGGTGAAAAACAAATAATGAACTCCTGCCAAAATCAAGGAATCAAAAAGCACACAAGCTAAAAAATAATGGAAATATTTGGGTGTTTTTCTACTCATGGACATTTCTGCTGTAAAAATAGATATTCTGAACGACAATAAATACTTGAATTACTCAATCATAACTACCAACAAATAAATCGTTTATTTATTCCTAAAAATTACAAAGCGGTTCTCTTAATTAATCGTTATCTTGTTCCCCTTGAATTAAGCTTAACACAGCCGACCTAATACTTTGAAAACTGAAATTCTAAAATACTTGTGCTATTTCGACATCTTTAGTCACCCTTTGCATAAAAGGGAGTTGATTCGATTATGTGACACAAACGAAAACGATTTAAATCAAGAAATTGATGCGTTAAAAAATGCAGGGCATTGTTATGAAACGCAAGATTTTGTTAGCATTAGGGCTGAAATACTTCCTTTAATTGAAGAACGCGAATTAAAAGAAAAGCGAGCAGAAAAATACTTCGATAAACTTCCATTTTACGCTCGTTTAATCCGCTCATTTCCATTTGTTAAAGGCATTGCCATTTCGGGATCATTATCAAAAAATGTGATGCATGAAGACGGAGACATTGATTATTTTATAATTACTGACAAAGGCAGATTATGGATTTGCAGAACCTTTTTGGTCGTTTTCAAAAAAATATTTCTGCTGAATTCAAAAAAATATTTTTGCGTGAATTATTTCGTTGATGAGGAAAACCTTTTCATACCAGACGAAAATATTTTCACCGCAATTGAGATTCAATACTTATTACCAGTTTATAATAAGGAAATCATCTCCCAATTTAGATCAGAAAATAATTGGTCTACCAAGTTCATTAATCCGTTTGAGCGTTTTATTGATGTGGAAGAAGTAAAAGGGAAAAGTTGGATTGGTCGATTTATACAGTTTGTTTTTAAAGGAAAGATGGGCGATAGATTTGATCTCTATTTAATGAAATTCACCTATAAAAAATGGGAGAAAAAGTTTAAACACTTTGATGCGGCCAAGTTTAATTTGACCATGCGATCTAACCGTGGAGTTTCAAAACATCATCCAAGAGACTTTCAAAATAGAGTATTAAAAGAATACGCTGAGCGAATGGATAGGTTTGAACAGAATATTCAATCAACTACTGTAGAATGAAGATTTTATTTACACATAGCTACTTTCTTTACTTTGACCCTAAACAGTTCGAACTTAGTAAACCGTATCCTCCGTTAGGAACAATTACAGCAGCAGGATATTTGCGTGAGAAAGGTTATGATGTTGCTTTATTTGACACTTTCTTTTCACGAAATCCAAAGGATGTAAATGCCGAATTAGATAAAAACCAACCTGATATTTTGGTTATTTATGATGACGGCTTCAATTATTTGACAAAAATGTGCCTGACACGCATGCGCGAAGCTGCATTTGAAATGATTCAATGCGCCAAAGCAAAAGGTGTTCATGTAATCTTAGCCAGCAGTGATTCAACAGATCATTATGAGGAGTATTTAGAAAAAGGAGCAGATGAAATTGTTTTAGGAGAAGGAGAGTTGACACTTTTGGACCTTGTTAATACTATAAAAGACAATGGCGCCGTGCAAGATTTGGATGGTATTGCTTTTAAAGTAAATGGTGAGACAAAGAAAAATTCTAAACGCCCCATTTTAACAGACTTGGACAGTATTCCAATTCCTGCTTGGGATTTGATAGATATTAAACCTTACCAGACAGCTTGGAGCAAACATGGTTATTTTTCAGTAAATGTAGCCACTACAAGAGGTTGTCCTTATAAATGTAATTGGTGTGCAAAACCAATTTATGGCAATCGTTATAATAGCCGGTCGCCGCAGCATGTAGTACGTGAAATCCAATACATGCAATCCTTATTTCAATTTGATCATATTTGGTTTGGTGACGATATTTTTGGTTTAAAACCAAGTTGGGTTCAAGAATTTAATCAAGAATTAAAAGCTCAAGGCGTTTCAATCCACTACAAAATACAATCCCGTGCAGATTTATTACTGCAAGATGATACCATTGATAATTTAGCCGAGTCAGGTTGTGATGAAATATGGATTGGAGCTGAAAGTGGCTCTCAAAAAATATTAGACGCCATGGATAAAGGAACTTCCTTGGATCAAATAAAAGAAAGCACTCGTTTAATGAAGCAAGGCGGAATAAAACCCTGCTATTTTCTGCAGTTTGGTTATTTAACTGAAACTTGGGAGGATATTAAATTAACGCTAAACTTACTTTTTGAGCAAATGCCGTATGATATTGGAGTATCCGTCTCCTACCCGCTTCCTGGCACTAAATTCTTTGATATTGTCAAATCACAATTAAATGACAAAGCTAATTGGGAAGATTCGGATGAATTGCTTTTAATGTATAAAAGCACCTATTCACCTGACTTTTATAAACGATTACACCGTTACATACACAAACGTTTTCGTCAAAAACAAGCCGTACTGCAAATGAAAAAAGGCAATTTTAAAAATTTCCTGAAATGGGGGTATTTTAAAATGACCTCAAATTTGATTTATATGCAATTGTTATGGTTGAAGCGAAAGAGTAATGCTGCCACTACTGTTATTCCATAAGTACGTTTTTGGTGCAGGATTGCACAGCTATTAAGTACATGTTTCGCAGGATTGGACAAGCAGTAACTGCGTGCTTCGCAGGATTTGTAATCCTGTGAAAACTAGCGAAGAAAACAACTCTTAGCGAATAAAGTAATGCGTGCAGGATTGCAAATCCTGCACAGCCCTAGATAGACTGCATAGTATTAAATAACCAATGTGCTTCGCAGGATTCATAATCATGCACAGCCCTAAATAGACTACATAGTATTAGATAGCCAGTGCGCTTCGCAAGATTTGTAATCCTGCGAAAACTAGGCATAGAAAACAACCCACAACTTAACGAATAAAGTAATGCGTGCAGGATTGCAAATCCTGCACAGCCCTAAATAGACTGCATAGTATAGATAACCAGTACGCTTCGCAGGATTTGTAATCCTGCGAAAACTAGGCGAAGAAAACAACCCACAACTTAACGAATAAAGTAATTCGTGCAGGATTACAAATCCTGCACAGCCCTAAATAAACTGCATAGTATTAGATAACCAGTACGCTTCGCAGGATTTGTAATCCTGCGAAAACTAGGCGAAGAAAACAACCCACAACTTAACGAATAAAGTAGATTCGTGCAGGATTGCAAATCCTGCACAGCCCTAAATAAACTGCATAGTATTAGATAACCAGTGCGCTTCGCAGGATTTGTAATCCTGCGAAAACTAGGCAAACTAGCGAAGAAAATCAACCTACCTTCTCAATTCGATAGATAAAACTAACTTCTCCCCATTTTTTCTTTTGCAAAATCGTTGAAAATTTCAATCGACTCTTTTCCGCAATTGCTTTTATGCGCTCAAATTCACAATCCTCTGATAGAATCATAAACACATCAGATTCAGTGCTAAAATACTGCGGCAATGTGGGGAATAGTTTTTCAAAATATTCAAAGGCTGCTCCGCAAAACCAGGCCTCCTCTGCTCTATTTTTAGGATCTCTTGGATAATACGGAGGGTTGATGATTATAGTGTCAAATGTTTGCGTTGGAATAGCGTCAAACAAATCAGATAAGATCGTATTGATCTTCACACCATTTCTATCAGCATTGTGTTGAGCATTTTCTACAGCTGCCTCGTTAATATCAGATGCCGTAACATTTGCTCCTTGCTGAGCAGCTAAAACACTTACCAATCCCGTTCCGCAACCCAATTCTAAAAACTGCTTTCCCTTCAATTCCTTCTCTTCTAAAAAATGAAGCAGCATTTTTGTACTAATTGTAAATTGAGGAAAAAACACGCCAGGATTAACAACTCCTTTTATGTTTTTATAACGATAAGGTCGCGGCTTTTTAAAGTAGTGCTTGACATAAAACTGCAGCACTGGACTGATTATTTTAGCAGGGATTCGTCTCATGAATTTACTATTCGCTGTAAAATCCTTCTATTTCTGGTTGACGGTATTTCCAAATTTTATGCAGCACCTTTATTTCATAAGGATAATTATAAATTCCAGATCGATAACGCCACCAAGCTGCGGTTCTTAATAAAGTCCGTTTTACTCCTGACACTCGAAAATCAGAACTTGTTGGGTAATACCCATTAAGAACGGTTTCAAAATTCTTGATTTTGTCCACCATTGCCGAAGTTAACCAAGGTGTTAATGGATTTTTTCTAAGGTCAAAGTTTTCCCAAGAAGGATCCAACCACTCTTCAAGAGTTGCGGGGAAAGAAAATCCTGCTTTTGTAATTTGGAATGCTTTTGCTCAATACAAAATTCTTAGCTCCAAAAGAATAAAACTAGATGTGTTTATTAAAGTTAATAACGTCCTGAATAGCAAGTATTACCATACCACCGATAATTCAATTATTCGTCTAGGAGCATCTCCCCAAGATCCTATTCGATTTGTAGGCGGTTTGACTTTTGGTTTTGGTGGATAAGATCGAAGCGGTTTCTTTTGCCTTTGTTTAGGCTATACAGCAAAATGCCAAACAGATTGAGTCTGTTTGGCATTTTGCAAGTCAATGTTTTTCAAAAAAAACTCTTTTATTCCCCTATTTTAATCATTTCAATTTCAAAAATCAAGATCGAATTTGCTGGAATTTTTCCTCTTTTCTGATTTCCATAGCCCAAATAAGGTGGAATATAAACTCTAATCGTCTCCCCTTCTTCCATCAAGGGAATGATTTCTTGCCAACCTTTTATTACTCCTGTCAATTTAAATGTAATTGGGCTTCCCTTCTCCAAAGAGCTATCAAAAACTTTTCCATCAAT
>CAKZPK010000045.1 GCA_937139035.1 uncultured Crocinitomix sp.
ACTGTTGGTATTGTACAGCATTTTCATCAAGATTATTTACTTCATGAAGACCGAACTGATTTTACTGGTAAAAATGGATCAGGAAAATCGATAATAGCTGATTTGCTTCAAATTATTTTTGTTGCCAACAAAAAGTATATTGAATTTGGAACAGATGGATTAAATTCGGACAAAAGAACTGTCGACAGTCTCCCATATCGTCAGAACGAAGCTTATTCCTTTTTAAATATTAAAATTGGAAACAATCAATACATCATAATCGGAGTTTGCATTTCATCAAAAATTAGTGTTCCTATTAAGCCATTTGTTATTGCGAGAACTACTGATTTAAATTCAGAGATACATGAGAACGCATTTTCGGTGCCACTAAACCATAAGGACTTTCTATCACCTTCTGGCAAAGTGCAAAATTTGAAAAATCTTGCTTCTCAGTTGAATAATGAGAAAGGGCTAAAACTTCTACCATTTAGTCATGGAGAAAATCTAGATAAATACTATTCTTTTTTATATCAAAAGGAAATTTTACCAATTAATTTAAGTTTAGAAGAGAATCTTCGATCATTTGCTACAGTGATTCAGTCTTTTTCAAGAGCAAGTGGTTTGAGTATGACAAGCTCTAAAGATTTAAAAGACTTTCTATTTGAATCGGATCACACTAATCTTGTTAGTGAATACAACAAACAAAAAGCTGATCTACTAAAATTAATGCATAGCTACCAAAGGCTAAAAACAAAAACAGAATTAATCGATCAAAAACAAGCTGCTTTGTTAACTCTAAAAGAGCTTAATGACGATTATGAGGCAATAAAACTAGAATATGAAAAAAATTCATTGCATAAAGCAAAGAGAAATTTTGATGAATCCAAAAAATACACCGATAAGCTAAAAGCTGATTTCAAACTTTTGCTTTCAAAGCAAAACAACTTAGAAAAAAGAATTAATAAATTAGAACCAATTGTAATTTTCGCAGAAGAAACTAAAACCGCAACAAACACCAAGGTCAAATCCTTGATTGAATTAATTAATTTAAATGAAGAATTAAAGCCAATTATTGACGAAATCAAGTTTTGGAAAGTGTTGGAAATTCCCGTGTTTTCATCAAAGGATATAGAACTTTCAAAAGGAGTTGAAATTGATGGAGAATTTTCTGTAGATGAAGTTAAAAGGATATTTGATAATACAGGGAAACTCATTTTTAAATATGGAAACATAGAACAGATGAATAAATTGCGTTCAAATCAGCAAGAGGAATTAGATCATCTTAAAGTTAAACTCCGAAACGAAAAGAATCAAAAAGAAGAACTACTAAAATTAGTAAGTAACACAAATAAGGGAACTTTGTTATACTCTATTTTAGAATCGGGACAAAGATTAAGTCCAGAACAGGAGACTATATTAATGTCTTTGCTACAGTTAGCTGTTTCAAAACCCGAAAATCCAAAAAACGGAGACCTTTATACTAATAATAGCGAACTACTAAATGAAAAACACATAACTTCTGATCCAGAGAATGGCGGGTTTTGGTTTGACTTTGGACTTATATCGCAATTTTTTATAAAAACTGATAAAAAACAACTTTTTGCTGATCCAAATATGTTTTCTAAAGAAGTAGAGAATTTGAAAACTTCACTGCAAAAGGAGATGAAATTTATCGACTTGACATTGATAGAAATAGGTGAAATTCAAAATGGAGAAGTGAGTGAACAAAAAATCGTAGAAAAAGGTTTCGATTTTCAGATTATGGACAACTCAATATTTAAAGATTTTAAAACCTCAATTCTTCTTGGTGCGAGTAAAGGTAAAAGAATAGCAACGTTGGAAACTGAAAATGATCAAAAGATTAAATTAAGGAATAGTTTATTTTCCAATTTACAAATTACTGAAGATCACAATTTGAAGAGTTTGTCTGGGGATTTGCAGATAAGCCTGCAAATATTTGATAAAAGGCATGGTAAACTAAATACTGAGTTAATCAATTTAGAAAAAGATCAAGAATTGAATATACAACGGCTGGAGGATTCCGAAAATCAACAACTAACTGCTCAAAGGACATTAACTGAATTGAACCAAAAATTCGAAAAACAGAAAGATGTTTTTTTGAAGAACTACCCTGAACTCGATTTAAATTTAATTATATCAACTTCTAATTACAAGAATAATCTAGAGGAGATGAAAGAGGTTTTAGATAAGAGAAAAACTGATTACAGAAGCGAATATAAGACAGTTGTTGGGTCATTTGAGGAGACTAAAGAAAACCGAGATGTAAATATTAATCTACAAATATCCTCTAATATATATGATTTTGAAACACTACAAGTGACGCTGTTAGGCTCGCGAATTAAGCATTTGGATAATATTAAACCTGCAATGGATGAAATGAATCGGTCTCGTCTTGAGTTTTGCAATGACATGTATGATAAAATGATTAAAATCTTCACTAAAACTGAAGCCCAATTCAAAGTTTTTGAGGCCAAAATCAAAGATCTAAATGACTTTTTTAAGGATAAAGAAATTAGTGAGCAATACTACTTCTACCTTGACTTTTCCCAAGAAAAATGTTTGGATATTAATTGGATATATTCTCTTAAAGATAAGTCTAGTGATGTGTTTATGAGAGGAGAACTCCCTTTTGGCAAAAAATCTGCGGATGATTTTATTGAAACCTTTTTTAAAAAGTTAACCAACTATAAGGACAACATAAACCTTAATGACTTATTAAATCCAAAAAGTTATTTTCAATTAACTGGAAGAATGGAAGATGAAAATGGGAAAGAGAATTCTGGAAGTACGGGGGAAACTTATACCGCTTTGGTATTATTAGGAATTGCAAGACTTTCGCTTGTCCAGAAAGAAACTAGATCAGGGTTACGATTTGTAATTTTAGAGGAGAGTTCAAATCTTGATGATACTAATTTTAATATTTTCCCAGAGATAGCTAAAGAATATGGTTATCAGATTATCACTATGACGCCTAAGCCTTTTGGATCTGACTCCACTGAAGGTTGGTACTTGCATCAATTAATCAAGGGTAAAAATGATAAGAATATTAATTACCAAACTCCAGCTAGCTATTTCAAAACTAAAAATGCAAGGGTGGAATTAGCTGAATACATGAAAAAGTAGGAGATATGAATTGGACAACAATGAAAAGCTTGCGTCAGCTATATGATATGGGTTTTACAAAGACTAAACCTACGGTAATAGAAGATACCGAAATTCAATATTTGATTCATTCAACCGAAAAATTAATTCATTCAAATAAAGTAATTAAAGTTAATCCAAAAGAAGACTTCAAAAAGACTTACGAGCAAGACTATAAGGAAGACTTTGAAAAAGCACTCGTTCTTCTTAATGAATATGACTTAAACACACCTTACATCCGTTTTCGAAAATACGATTTTGATAGATTGAGTGAGATTTCCCGACAATTAAAAAATGGAGATCTTAAATTACTAAGAGAGCAGATAATTAAAGCACATGAATCGGTACGAGGGGTTTCTCAAATGTTTTTTAAAAATGATAAATATCTAGATGGAAAAGACAGTCTTATAAGAGCTGTTGAATCCATTTTAGACGTGCCTCCATTACCATCAGGTAAGGACAAACAGTATTTATACATGATACCTTGCAAACAACCTGATAAAATCGTTTTATGTGAAAATATTTATTACCTCAAGTTACCAGAATTAAGCCGTCCTAATAATATTGAGTTATGGTTCGCTGGAGGATATAATGTTGAAATGTTGGAACATGTTGATTTGAAGGGATTGCCAATATATTATTCATGTGATTGGGATTATGACGGGTTTGAAATTTACAGATTAGTCAAAGAAAAAATACCAAGCATCAAACTTTTAACTCCTAACGGTAAACCTAAAAGTATTATTGAGACAGAACATGAAAGCCTTTGGTCAAAACAACGAGACATAAGTTATTACTCAAATGTTGATTTTTTCGAGCCTAATCAACAGAGTATTATTCAATCCTTAATTCAAAATAATGATTGGTTAATTGAGGAATCTAATGATTTATTGGGTATGATAAACGACTAGAGGTGTTACTATTAAAAGTATTAAATGAACTTCTGGTTGTTTCTTAAAATTAAAATTGAATAGACAATTTTAACATGTTCCAGTTCTTTTATCAGTATTTAAAGGAGTTAAGAATATGAAAAGTGTCATTATAATTTCTAAGTATTAATCCAAAAAACAATTAGATAATGAACATTTTAAGACAAATAGCAACTGACTATTTGAGTGGTGAAATAACTTGTGTTTTCCTTCATGATATTAAAAAAGATAAGAAATATAATCTACTCACGGTTTTTGAATTAGTCCCTTCTGAACAGCAACCTTCATTGTTTCTTGGTGATTATAGTTCTTATTACATGAAGAGGGAGTCTGTTAATGCGAATTTTACAATTTACTTGATGAGATTAAGCAGATTGGATGTGAACGAAGTTTTGAATCATTATGAAAATGCAGAGAATGGAATGGAGATTATTTACGATAAAAAGAGATTGAATGTTATGGTTGAAATGAAAGGGGGACTTGCTCAAGAACCGCCAGATTATAATCCGTTATTAATTCATTCTAATGAAGATAAAACAATTGGAAGAATTCTTCCTTATCGAAATACGGCATTTAGAGTATGGTCAAAATTGAATACTGATAAAAACTGGTTACTAGAAATAGATAATAAGTTTTTCAAAACTCTGACAAACCTTTCTCGCGAATATTTGGGATACGACCTTTCGGCGATTCAAGAACACATAGGTAATGTTTACCTTTGTGCGTCCAATCCAATATTGCGAAAATGGGATTTATCACTTCTTGACAAAAACAAAGACTTACTATTGTCGTTTTTTGAACGCGAAGGCAAGAGTATAATTGATTGTAGGTTGGTTCTAGAAGAAGATCGCTCAAAAAATCTAGGGTTCAATATATCACAAAACATTACCTGCTTAAAAGAACGAATTGAACTACCTTATTTTCCTCATGGTGTTCATACAAAAATATATGACCGAAACGGTTTTTTAATTGATTACAATTTCGGTATTTGGACAAATATTGCTTTCACAATGAACATTCAAGAAAGCGTAGTAAACTTGGAGCATGGAGATGAAACTCTTTCAATATCAAAAACAAGTAATGTAGGGACTAATACAATAGGGGAATTTGACTTATCTACCGCCCGATATCTAAGAGAGGCGCTGAATGGCCGAAAATTTGAGGAATTCGAGAAAAATAGGAATTTTATTTTTTTTCCAAAGGATGATTCAGGTAATACAGTGAAGAGAGCAAGAACTATTGTCAGGGAAATATTAAATAAGGCAAGAAAACGGTGTATTATACTTGATCCATACTTTGGTGCTCAAGATTTGGGGTATGCCATAGCAATTAGAAATATTTCCATTCCTATTCAAATAATTTCATCTGCAAGTTTTCTCAAAGGAAGCCCTAATAAGCGAGTTTCTGAAAAAAATAGCCGAGCCAAAAAGGTTATTAATATTTTTTTGAAAAGGACTCCTAAGCCCGATAAAATCGTAACCTATGCAGAAGAGTTGTATAAAGGAATAGTAAATTACAAGAAACAATATCCTTTACAAAAAATCGAATGTAAGGTGCTGATAGGTGACAAAAGTCCATTGCATGATCGATATATATTAGTTGATAATGAAGTCTATTTACTAGGAAGTTCATTAAACGAATTTGGGTCACGTGCAACTACAATTATAAAGGTTCCAACCCCAGAAAAAATGATAGCACAGGCTTTAAATTGGTGGGGTGATGACAATAAGTGTCCTGAAATTCATGCGTTTGTAGGGCGGTTTAATATTTAGTTATGATAGATGACCAAAGAATAAAACATTATTCAAGACTGATAAAAGAAAAGCAAGATGAAGGGTACAGAGACTTGTTTGAAGATAATCCTTTTTGTGAAATTAACTTAATAATCACATGGCTGTCCGAACAAATCAAAAATAAGATTAGAAGTGAAGAAGATATTCCAAAGATAATATTTGAAAATTTCCAATTCCCCATTAGTTTAAGTGAAGCTCTTCGTAATGGAAACGTTTTTTACTCGCAGCTCTTTGATGATAAAAAATGGATACCTGAAAATTCTGTTGACCTTATAGTTGATAAGCCATTTACTGACACCGTTAAAAGACTTTATAATGATGTTTGGCAAATTCAAAATAGTTCTTCATATCAAAATCTAGTAATCTATAGTGAACTGCGAAATCATTTGGAGTATTTGATAAGTTATCGAATTGGTAAGGACGAAACATTGAATTCAATATCTAACTGGTATTCAGTGCGTAATATTACTTTCGGATTTCATAGTTTTTATCAAACTTGGATTTCTGCTATTGATATAAAGGCTATTCATCAAAAGAAGAATGAGTTGATTTTTATTGATTCGGGGAAGAAGTTGCATGAACTGGCAAGAATTATGGGGATTAATTTTGAACGCGAAAAACATTCGAATGCTTATGCTACTAATCTGAGAGAATTGGTTAAAAAATCAGATTGGGAATATGTAAGAATTTCAACTGATAAATCTGATTTGTTATCTCTGAATGAGGATATTGATTTTAAAGGTGACTTATTACTTTTAGTGGACATTAAAAACTGGCTTGTATGGCTTGATAATCTCCACTGGCCTATTTTGCAAGACCATACTTTCTATGGTGTCAATAGCCTTGATGTTTTCGAAGAAATAATTTCCCTTATCGTTTCTGATGACTTAGGGCTTAAAACAAAATCTGAATACTTACTATTGAGTGCGTTAAATCACTATCAACGTTTTCTGTGTAATGTTACGAACAATTTGTATTTCAATCAAGGTGATGAATGGAATCACTATGAAAAAGAAACAGAAAAAGAAATCCGAACGAACGCAAAGAAGCTATATTCTCTATGGATCGACACGGAATTAGAATCTTCATATAATAAAGTCTTTAACTTGATATTCAAAAATCTTCCTGTATCAAATTCAAAATACTTTAATGGTGTTTTTGAATGGATCAATAGCTATTCAAGTCAACCGTTTACTGATAAAAGAGGTTATGAACCTACTCTCAAAACAATTATCAAATTAAACGAGACATTCCAAGCGTTGCTAAATCAAGATGACGTTAATAGGCTTGATATTATTGAAGCAGTACCAATTGAAAAGTTGAACTGGCAATTCTTTGATAAGTTCATTGGGATGTTTGAAAACGCCCAAACGGACATTTCATTCGGAGATACTCTTTATTCTAAGTATATGGATTATATTGGATCAGATTTTTTTCAGTGGAACCTAGAATTAAAATTTGATAATGTTTTTATTAAGCAAGTTTGTAATTTGTCCTATATCATATCCAAAGACAGAAACTCTGAAACAAAATGGCAAGAAATGTATTCTAAGTTCAAATGTTGGCACGAAGGATGGAGTACAGAGAACAGGTGGGATTATAAGCGTCGAAGAAAGGAAACTTTTACATTGATGGTAGGCAGTTGTATAAGTTATTTTTATTTTGAGGATGGGGATAAAAGCAGAGCAAACAAACTATTTTCAGATTTGGAGAGTATTACTATTTCTCAAAGTCGCATAGATAATTCAAATGATGGTGATGATTACTCTATTGTTTTGAGGTTGCTAGCTCGGACTATTGCTGATTCGAATCCATCAAAAGGAGATGTATTCGCAATAATCTTAACCCGTAAATTAGATAGTGAGAAGAATTACCTGATTGTTATTTTTGAGTTGTGTTCAGCCTTAAAGGATAACAAAATAAATCTTAATAAATCGGTGTGGGAATCGGTCAAAAATCGAGTGATGGATAATTTTTGGATTATTGAGAAAATGTATGACAATTATGCATTGAAAAATCAGTTGAATCATTATGTGAGGATTAAAAAAGAGTTATTCGAAATAATAATTCAAACAGATAAACCTTAGTCAATACGATAATCGTTCAATAAAGTTATTAAATAGATTTGAAAAATTAGGAAAAATATGAAAGTCAAATTTTTAACTTTATTCAAAGACTATTTGTAGGCTTTGAAGTATATAGATATGTTAGATTACAAAGTCACTTGTTGAAGGAAAAGCGACTGCTAGATCATGTCAAATCTGATGGAAAGAAATAGAAGTAGTATATCCATCTTTTAATCATCCGAATAGAGATAAAACATAAAATATGTATTGATTGTATGAATAGTAAGAGATGGATTGTTTTTTGATTTTTGAGATTGTTTTCAGATAAAATTGATGGAAGTGTTATTCAGATTTTGATATGTCCATTTTTTTCAATAAACTGAACATATTCTCAAAACATGTTCATTTTCAGATATCTCAGGTTCCTTTTCCTTCTCTTGAATCAATACCTTTAAAGGTATGATTCAAGAAAAATTCACGCGAAAAGAACTTTACGACCTCATTTGGTCAAAACCATTAACCACTCTAGCAAAAGAGTATCAAATTTCCGATAACGGTTTAAGAAAAAAATGCAAGACACATAATATTCCTTTACCAAAAATGGGACATTGGAACAAGGTTAAATTTAATAAAAAACTTGAGGTCATTCCGTTACCCAATGAGAAAGAGTCAGAAAACCAGTTCATCATATTAAATAGTCGTGAAGAACGTGAAAACAATGAAGAACATATTTTAACGAAGCTTGCTCGCGTTACTTCTGAGATTAAAATGGAGTGTCCTACCTTAATTAATGTGAAGGACAAATTGATTAAACCTGATATTTTAGTCCAAGAAGCCCGCGAAGATTTAAAAACAAAGAAACCAAGACGCCTTGGAGATCATTTTGAGCCTGTAAGAACCTCGGTCAATGTATTAGGTATTCATGTTGCTAAGGAAAATGTGCAAAGTTCGCTGTGTTTTATGGATGCTTTCATTAAGTTGGCTAAAAAAAGAGGACATGAGATTGTGAATCGACAGTACGGAACAATAATTATTGTCTATGATCAAAAATATAAGATTCGTTTAAGAGAAAAATGTAATCGTTTGATTATACAGGATAGGAGGTGGAAAAGCTCAGAATTGATACCGAATGGTAAATTCTCATTCAAACTTGAAAGTTATCCTAGGAAAGAATGGAGTGATGGGAAAACTAAGATTGAGAAATATCTCCCTAAAATATTAGCAACAATAGAAATTCGAGCAGAAGAAAGAAAAATTACAAGTGCAAAGAATGATTTGGAGAGAAAGGTTTTGGAAAAATGAAGAAAACAAAAAGTGTGGGAGACAGAAAAAGTACGAAAGTTA
>CAKZPK010000046.1 GCA_937139035.1 uncultured Crocinitomix sp.
AGGAGCCGTCTCACTTGATGAGCGTTTTGTCCAAAAGCTCTTAGGATTTCTGTTGAATCAACAGCATATCGATCATTGAATCGATTATAAAAGGTGGTTTTATCTGTTCCAAAAAAATAGTCCCAACTCTTTCCCGATTTCCAAACTGGTTTACCGCTCATAATTGTAATTGATTCATCTTCTAACGTTTTAAAATGAATTAAACTGTCAACTATATCTAATCCGGTTGATTCACTGGGCGCAAGGTAGGCTAAATGGGTTAAAGACAAACTAGGAGAAATCGTATGATCCCACCCAAGTACAGTAATCTTATCTTCCGCTTTTAAACTTTTATTGTATTCATATATTCCTTGCCATTTCTGAAATAGTTGAACTGATGCATCTTGAGGTGTTATATGACCTTGATATTCACAAGCGAAACGCAGTAGTCCTAAATCTCCTGTTTTTAAATATTCATTAAAGAAAAATGCTAAAGAATAATCTACTTCTGGCGCATAATATCGAACACCTTTTTTGTTCAGGTTTTTTAACAAAGCAAGATCAATTAACTGAGGGGTAGCTGATCCGTGAACAAAACCAAAAAAGAAAAGTTGATGATCATAAAATGAATCGTCAAAATTTAGTTTGATATTATTAGGGTCAATCTTTTTAGAATGATTTTTTAAATACTCTTCCGTCGGTTTATTTTTACTATGACTAACATTAATGACTGCGAAAAACAAAAGTATGGTAGAAATAAAATAGGTTCTCATAAGCGAAGTTTAATGCAAAGTTAAACTTGCTTTTTTTGTTAAAATTGGACTTTTGGGACATTTATTTTAAACCTGATTTAATAGTGTCCAAAAAGTGTCTTCGGAACCAACGTTGGATAAACCTGAAAAGAACTTTTTTGGATTAGACCCCGTGATTTTTTTGATACTATTGATAAAATCGGACTGATCATAATAGCTATTGGCATAGGCTAAATGAGTAAGTTTAACTCGATCCGTTTCGTTTTGGTAGGATGAAATTACGTTTCTGAACTTTACAATGCTTTTATACTCCTCGAAAGATCTATTTAAATGGCGTTTAAATAATCGGTATACAGTTTTGCGATTAGTGTTTAAATGTGCTGATAATTCGTTTGTTGAAAGGTTAATGTTTCCCATTAATAGGTGGATTGATTCAATTAATCTCTCTTCTGCGAATCCGTTAAAATTATTTAAGAAAAAATCATCTAACATTGTTACTTTTTCTGCGTCACTGTTGCATTTAAATATTTCTTGAGCCCGTGCACTAAGACTTGGAGAAAACTCTTCGAAAGAACCATTTTTTTCAATCGATACTAAGTCTTGAATTTTCTTTTTTGATGAAAGAAAATAATTGATACCAAGAGGTTGAAATACAATGCCAATTTTATTATAAGGAGCAATTATTTTTACATATCGAGCATTTGTTTCTGCTCCCAAATAAATTGTTTCTATATGTGTTTTTTTAGAAGGCTTAGAAATAGATGAATATTTATCCATTTCAACTTTCGAATTCAGATAAATAGTTAATGCATTTTTGTAGTGAGGATAGTATATAAACTCTTTAACTGCTCCATGTTTAGATTCTTGATCAATGTAATAGTAGGCTATATAATCATGCAAAAACTCACTCTTTGGTCGAAGAGTAATGTATTTTGAAGTTGAGAGACTTTCCATTTAAGCTTCAATTTTATAAATCGTTACAAATTGCATGCAGGTTTCATAACTGATTACATACATCTCTTTTGTGCCGTCACTGTTAAGGTCGTGTTCGAAAAGTTTTAAATTACCCATCCAACCAAAATCTAAACTTCCTTTATCGTTTTCTATTCTAATACGGTTTGTTCCAGTATCCATGCAAGATAATCCACCATGTTCTACAATTAAATCTCCCAAGTCAATTTTGTATTCATTCCCCTCTTCATAAGTTTCAAATTGCCATGTTGGAATGGTGTCAATATCTAAATTGCAATAACCATTATAATCATTCACCCATGCACTAGTATCGGTTATTCTGACAGTTCCAGAAAAATATAAGTCGTTTTCAATTGCAGTAACATTTGTTCCCCACATTAATGATTCACTAAAATCAAATTTAGGGATATCTGTTCTTTTCTTTTGCTGCGGCCCAAAATTACCCAACGTATCAAAATAGTTTCTGAGTAATAAGGTTACTTGTAAATCTGCCGTATTAAGTTTTACGTAATTAGTGTCATTAGAAACGTCTTTCGGGGAAATGTATTCAATCGTTGTCTCAGCAATATTTGCTGCTTGTTCAGCTCGATCTATTACATAAGGTTCAATAATTGTTTCCTCTTCATTATTCTCAATAATTGAATTGTTGTTAGTTGAGTCTGCACAGGAATTGAATAAAATGATTGACGCAACGCAGATGAAATATAGTTGTTTCAAGGTTGCGTTTAAATTATTGTAATAGATTTTCATAAATCTTTTTGGTATCGATTAATCATATCAATTTGAGATTCTGCAGGCCCTTTCGAATTTAGTTGATCTTTTAGCATTTCTCCCATTGTAGGAAAGTCTGATCGTTTTAATTGGTTGTCGATAGACCAAAGTTTTGAGCGCATGAGCGCTTTTGCACAATGCAGAAAAATCTCTTTAGGTTCTATGATTATTGCTGTTTTTATCCTGTTTTTCTCGTCAGTAAATAGGTTTAATGTGCTCTCATCATTCGTTATGAATGCTGATCCATTTATCCGAAGCAATTCGTCAACACCTGGGATGAAAAACAATGTTGCTATTTGACCTGTGTCAGCAATATTGGTCAAGCTATCAATACGGTTATTTCCTTTTGCATCCGGAACAATGATATTTCCATTCTTGGTAATTTTAACAAATCCGGATTTTCCACCTCGTGGAGATGCATCCATTTGACCATCAGAATTAACTGTTGACAGAACAATGAAAGGCGATTTTTCAATAAACACTTTTACATGCTTATCAATTGTCGTGAGTACTTTATTTTTAGCGCGCTCACTTGGTTGCCCATACAGTTCCCGTAATTGTTTTGAATTGAGTTTGTTCATTATTTAGGGTCTAAAGAAAGTACATATTCATGCGCCATATTAAAATAATGCGTGAGTAATTTCATATCATCATACATATGTTCCGGAATAAGAACATATCCCCGCATTACAGCTCCGTATGATTTGTATATGGTAGATTGATGTTCTTCTTTGAATTTCTCTCCATCTTCTTTTGAAAGACGTACCCCAATTTCACAAGCCTTGTTATATAATGTAAACATATGCCCTTTGTCAGAAGTATATGGCATTGTTTTTCCTTTACGGTCAAAATTGGGACAATTAGAAATAATTTCATCATAAAAAGCTAATTTTTCTTCCCACATTTTTTTCATGTTAGTTTAGTTTTTGTACAAGGATTGGGCGCGATAAGTTCGATAATGTTAGCAAACCGCCTATTGCAAGTATGGCGCCCGCTAAAAAAGGAAACCCTGCGCCAATCAAATCTGCAATATTAGATGAGAATAGATAGGGTAAGCAGTAAATCATTCCAAATACTCCTGCTACAATTGCGGTAATTGCTCCAGTTTTCGTAATTCTTTTCATGTTGTTTCTTGGCTTTATTTGGTGAGATGTATTAAAAACTTTGGCTCTTAATGCTGTTAATTCAAAGTCTGCATAATTTTCTAAGGCCCAATCAGCAATTGGTAGTGCATATCTTCCTCGGCGATAATCAGCATAAAGTACGGACCAACGATCAGGTAATAGCAATGCACCAAAAGTAAGAATAGCGAGACTAGGAATCGTTACATTTCCATTTCCTATCATAAAAGCTTGCATTCGAATTTCGCCTTCAGGTGTCATTTTATAATCTAAGAGGACGTGTTTTAAATCGTGGCTTTCGTATTTGGGTACTAAGGTTATTTTGTGTTGCTTTAAACAGTTTGCAACTGATTTACCAAGTGTACCTTCCTCCATCTTGCTAAGTGCTACTACTTTTGCATGATATGGTTCCATGTTTGAATATCGTTCAATTACTCGAATGGACAGCTCAAAAGAAAATTTTATTATGCCACGACTTAGTTTTTGAAAGGTGTTCATGTGGTTCTATTTTAGGGAGTTATGATATGCTTTTTTCTTTGTTTACTTAAAATCGAATATACAAAAATTGCCGTATTCAAGTTGTTAGTAATTGTTAATATTTTGCGAGTGTCATACTAAAAGCTTAAATTGGTAAGGTATAAGATCCAAACATGATTAAAATAAAATACGATTGCCCTGAGTCTGATTCCGAAATGTCAAAAACAACTTGTGGTTTTTACTGCTCTTCATGTAGTCAGGAAGTTTTTGATTTTACAGAAAAATCAGATGAAGAGATTGTTCAATTAAGAGTCAATAATCCATCAATTTCTTGCGGGATTTTTACAGAAGAACAAGCCGTGGTAGATAATAGAGTGCGAGTTCGTAATCTTTTTCGAATGGCATTTGCAGCTATTTTTGTGTTAGGGTTAAATGTGTCAACTCTTTTTGGTCAAACGGATAATTCAGTATCTGATTTGAAAATAACAACAACGGAGGTAGCTAATGAGAGTGTTTTTATTAGTGGAACGCTAAAAAGTGAAGATGGAAATCAAATTTCTGGATGGATTTCTTGTTCATTTGGAGACGAAGTAATTTCAATAGATTCTGATAAAGATGGTAATTTTAAAATAGAATTGCCTAAGGATGTTATTGGACAATCAGTTGTATTGTCTATTTATGCAAATGGTTATCATTTAAAGGAAATCGAATTAATACCTAACTCCTCAAAATGTTATACCTATCAAATTGAATTAAAAAAGTATAAGAAACCATTTCTAAGAAAAAATCGTATGGTGCGAGGTAAATTCTAATCATATCTTATGATTAATATTAAATATAATTGTCCCGAATCTGCTGAAGGAATGTCTGCAACAAGTTGTGGAAAATTTTGTACCTCTTGTCAACAAGAAGTATATGATTTTCGTGAGAAAACTATTGAAGAAATAATTCAAATCAAGTCTAAAAATCCAGCAATAAAATGTGGAATGTTTACACAGGTGCAAGCTAAAGTGGATGCTAGAACTACAACTCAAAATATTTTTAGGTTAGCTTTTGCTGCCATTTTTTTATTGGGCTTTAATGCATCAATGCTTTTTGGGCAGACAACTACGGTTGCCAATGACACTTTGCAAAAAGAAACCCAAGCTGTAGCGAATAAGATCATTATTAAAGGAATTGTTACAGATTATAATGGGTTTGGATTAAAAGCTCAAGTAAAATATTTTATTGGAGAGGACTATTTTATTATTGAAACAGATGACGAGGGTGGTTTTGAGTTTGAGTTGCCAGATGAACTTTTGAGCCAAAAAGTACTGCTCCAGTTTTACTCGGAAGGCTTGGGATATAAATACATCACTACAGATGTTATTCAAGCAAAATGTTATTATTTTCATGTGCAATTAGGAGAAAAAAAACGTTTTAAAAATAAAAATCGTGTTCTCATGGGTTACTTCTAGTTATATTTAGAGAACTAATAAATCAAGAATTAACCATGTCAAAAGTGCAATTTAAAACAGATGATCCTAAACTGGGCTTAACTCAGGCTATTGGTTTTATTTGGGAAGAACGAGAAGGACTTCATATTGAATATCAGATTTCTGACAATATTTTGAATGTTCTAAAATCTGATTTAAAAGATGTTTTTATTCCTTATAGCCAAGTGGCAGGTATTGTATATAAAAAATCGTGGTTTGGTGGAGGTAAAGTTATTGTTTCACTTTCAAGTTTAAAAGGATTGGATAAGATTATGTTTCTTGAAACAACAACACTAAAAATGTCTGTTAAGCGAGATCAAAAAGCAAATTGTTTGGAGTTTGAAGCCAATGCTAATTTGTCATTATCAACTTACCGAGTAAATCAATTAGATGATATGTAAATGATCATCTAATAATGGCAGAATGTTTAATTCGCCATTTCACTCATGAACTTAATGCGCATTAATCGAAGTTGCTCTTCTTCATAATCGCCATCAAAGTCTTCAAATGCAGCTTCTAATTTGGCAGATTCTGCTTCTAAAAAATAGTCGTAAATATCTTCTTGATCATCCTCATCCAATTGATCATTAATGTAGTAATCAATATTCATTTTTGTCCCAGAACTCACAATGCCTTCAATCTCAGTAATGATTTCATCAACAGTTTTTCCTTTTGATGACGCAATATCTTCAAGTGGCATTTTACGGTCAACATTTTGAATAATATGAACTTTTAATACCGATTTATTAACGACAGATTTAACTACGAAATCTTGCGCACGTTCAATGTCATTATCCTCTACATATTTCGCAATCATTTCAATAAATGGCTTGCCATAACGTGAGGCTTTTCCAACTCCAACACCAACAATATTGGCCAGCTCTTCCAAATTAATAGGGTACTGAATTGTCATGTCGATTAATGACGGCTCTTGGAAAATTACAAATGGAGGAACATTTTTCTCTTTTGATATTCTTTTTCGCAGATCCATCAACATTTTAAACAATTGTTCATCTGTTGTGTTTCCACCTTTTTGTATCACGGTATGACTCTCTTCCGAAGAGTAGTCGTGTTCTTTTAATAGTTTAAATGAATACGGTTTCTCAATAAATTGGCGTCCTTCTTCAGTTAATTTTAATGTGCCGTATGATTCAATTTCTTTGAATAAAAAGTCGTGCACTAAACATTGTCTAGAGACGGCATTCCAGAATAAAAAGTCATGTTCTTTACCTGCGCCAAATGTTTCAAGTTGGTCGTGCTTATAAGAACGTGTTTCTTGCGTGTCATTTCCAATCAAGTAATTGCAGATGTATTTTGCTTTTTGCGATTCTTTTAATTGATCCACGGCTTTAAGGAACAATTGAACTTCGTTCATTCCTTCAAACTTTTCACGCGGATTTTTGCAATTATCACACATTTCAGAACATTTCTCTTCGGCAAATCGTTCACCAAAATAATGTAGTATGTATTTTCTGCGGCAAACCGAAGTTTCGGCGTAAGACACTATTTCATGTAGTAATTGGCGCCCAATTTCTTGTTCGGCGATTGGTTT
Source organism: uncultured Crocinitomix sp. (assembly GCA_937139035.1). Classification (GTDB taxonomy): domain Bacteria; phylum Bacteroidota; class Bacteroidia; order Flavobacteriales_D; family Crocinitomicaceae; genus Crocinitomix. The sequence continues at coordinate 7,100 of CAKZPK010000046.1, forward strand.
TCCATGTAAAAACTTCTCAAGTTTCTCAATGTCTTTATAACTATAGAACGTTAAACAATGTCCCTCGCCACCATCTCTTCCTGCTCTTCCCGTTTCTTGATAATAGCTTTCTAAACTTTTTGGAATGTCATGGTGAATCACAAAACGAACATCAGGTTTGTCAATTCCCATTCCAAATGCAATCGTTGCAACAATTACATCTGCTTCCTCCATCAAAAACATGTCTTGATGCCTTGCTCGAGTGCTAGATTCTAGCCCCGCATGGTATGGAAGCGCATTGATACCATTAATTTGCAGTATCTCAGCAATCTCTTCAACTTTCTTCCTACTTAAACAGTATATAATTCCTGATTTAACAGAGCGCTCTTTAATAAAGCGGATAATATTTTTTTCTACATCCTTTTTGGGCCGAACTTCATAGAATAGGTTATCCCTATTAAATGACATTTTAAAAATGGTGGCATCCAGCATTTGCAAGTTTTTCTGGATATCGTGTTGCACCTTAGGAGTGGCAGTAGCTGTTAATGCAATAATTGGAACATTACTAATAGCCTGGAAAATTTCGCGTAATCGCCTATATTCAGGACGGAAGTCATGTCCCCACTCTGAAATACAGTGTGCTTCATCAATGGCGAAAAACGAAATTTCTACATTAGTTAAAAACTCAATGTTTTCTTTTTTTGTTAACGACTCTGGTGCCACATAAAGTAATTTAGTTTTACCAGTGGTTATATCATCCTTAACTTGTTTTACTTCTGTTTTGGTGAGAGAGGAGTTTAAAAAATGTGCTACAGAGTCTGAATCACTCACATGCCGTATCGCATCAACCTGATTCTTCATTAAAGCAATTAATGGAGAAACTACAATAGCAGTTCCGCTAGAAATTAATGCCGGTAATTGGTAACAGAGAGATTTTCCTCCACCCGTGGGCATTATAACAAATGTATTTTTACCTGCCAGTACATTTGCTATAATAGGTTCTTGCTCTCCTTTAAATTCGTTAAAACCGAAATACTTCTTTAAAGAATCTTTTAATCTGGTTGGATTTTTCGTGATCATCAAAACTATTTTCTCTCTATAAATTGTAGCATAGACTATTCTGTTACCTTAGGCTTACATAGAATAACCTTTATATAAAGATAGAACAATTGCGGACTTATGAATTGTTTTTCAAAAAAAAGATATAACGCTTTTTTTAACAATTAGGAAACAGTAGGATGAAATCTATTTGATCGATAGAAGACGTTTTATATGGAATAGAATGAATCTTTTCTTCTTCTTTTACGTTTGTCCATTTTATATGATTGGTTGAATTGTAGCTGCTTATAAAATAAAAGTAGTGGATTGGAAACTTTGGCAAGGCTTTTGCTTTTACTGTTTGTAAGCAACGAATACAGGAAAAAATCGTTTTGTTAATGTTCTGTTAAACTTTGTTTTATTTTAAAGAAGCTTTTCTATATTTGAAAACATTAACAGAATTGAAACTTATTAAATTAAAAAATATGAAACAATTAGTCTTTACTTTAAGCTTATTAATCATTGCAACAATTGGAATGAACGGAGCATTTGCTCAAACTACTGGAGAAATTACAGTAACTGAACAAGAGGAACCAGCAGATGGACCAAAAATCTCAGTAGATAAAGAATTTCACGATTACGGTGAAATTGATCAAGGAGCTGATGGTACTTGTGTTTTTACAATTACAAATACTGGAAATGCACCTTTAATTATTTCTTTATGTAAAGGATCTTGTGGATGTACTGTGCCAGTATGTACAAAAGAACCAATTGCACCAGGAGCTACAACAGAAGTAAGTGTTAGATATGACACAAAAAGAGTTGGTTTGATTAACAAAACGGTTACAATAACTTCTAATGCAGTAAATGCTCCAAGAAAAGTTATTCGTATTAAAGGAAAAGTTAAAGCTAAGCCTGCAGGTGGAGCTCCAACTAGTACTGGAGGACCTGTATTAAACTAATAATATAGAGATAATAAATTCAATAAAATATGAATTATCACAACAATACTGAGATAGTCTCAGTAATTAATCAGTTAGATTCTAAGAGTACTGAGATTAACAGACTCGAAGAAGAATTAAAGACCACTAAGGAGAACTTAATTAAGTTTTCACGACAGGTACTATTTCCTAATCACTATGGAACGAACCCTCTCTTTTTAAGAGGGATTAGTGATGATGAGAAGATGGAGTTAAGGAAGTTTTTATTTCCTAACCATTACAAGACACAGAGTAGTAACACTTACTACATGTACCCAAGTAATTAGTCAGTGGTTTGACTGGTGAGTAAGTATAGGGGGAGTAGAACTCCAAACACTTCCTCTATCTCTCACATTTTTATTAACTATTAGATTAAATTTTATGAGAATGAATGATATGGAACTAGTCA